>NZ_JARJBD010000205.1:0-5040 GCF_029269925.1 Rhodococcus sp. T2V | reverse complement strand
GCAACGCGATCGACAACCCGACCTGGCCGTCCTGGACCCCAACCGCTCTCCGCACCGACAGCTAGCCTCCGCCACAACCGCATCAAGCAACCTCCGCCCCGGTGACGATCCGGCGGAACGTCCCGTCCGCGGTGGCATTACCGGGTTTCACCAGGCACCGCTGAGTGGGCGTGGATCGCCTATGCGTGAAGTGAAGTCAGGACCTCGCGGCACATGTCGGCACAGCGGCGGGTCGCGTCCGAGCACATCCGGCAATGCGCGTGGTGGTCGGCGTGCTGGCTGCACAGCTCGTGGCTGCGCTGACAGGCGAGGAGGCAGGCTTCGACCTGGGCGGTGATCAGGGTGTGGTCGGGTCCGCTGCCGCGGGTCAGGACGCGGCGGGTCACGCCGAGGAGGTCGGCGCAGTCCAGGTCCCGGCTGATCGCGGGGGCCAGCTGCAGGGCGTCCTGAGCGCCGAGCATGCCCATCGAGCAGGCCGCGACGATTTCCTCGCATTCCTGCAGCGTGTCGACGGCGCGGGCGAGGACGTCACTGCCCAGCCCGGACTTGGCGGTCATGGTGTCGAAGAGTTCTCGGGTCGAAGTCATGACCCTCTCCTCAGTGAGGTGGTGGGTGGTTTCCTCTTGACGCTAGTCCGGTTCGGGTGTCGTGCGCGCCCGGACTTCGCCGGAATGTGTGGGGCAGCAGATCGTGCCCGGATTCGATGCAGGCCTGGGCGTGGGTGGGGTGCGGTGGAATAGTGGGATCCGGAGCCGGTTCGCCCGACATCAAGCAATCCGCCGTACCACGACCCTCCTCGGGAGGCGGCGTGTTCCCCGTCCTGCACGCGCTCAGCGCCCATGGCGGCGACCCGGCCGGATTGCCGCAGCCCTCCACCGAAACGGTGGTGGCCGTGATCCTGGTGGCCGCCGCCACGGTGGCCGGTGCCTGGCTGGCCCGACGCGGCTCCGAGCGGTCGGCGCTGCTGCTGGCCTCGGCGTCGGGGATCCTGTTGATCATCGCGGCGCTCGACCTGCTGCCCGATGCGTGGGGCGAGGCGCAGGAGGCCGGGATCCCGGCGTGGGCGGTACCGGTGACCGCGCTGGTCTCGTTCGGCGTGACGGGTGCCGTGGTCCGGGTCGGCTGCCCGTGTGAGCCGGGCCGCGGCGGCGGCATCGGCGCGGCCTGCGGGCTCGCTGTGCACCGTTTCCTGGAGGGCGCGACCTTGGCCTTGACGGGCTCGGTCGTCGTGGTGGTGGCGCTGCTGGTGCACGCGGCCAGCGAGGGGGCGGCGCTCGGCGCGCTGCTGGGGGCACCGCCGCGACGGCGGGCGGCACCGTGGATCGCGTTGGCGTGCCTGAGTCCGATCGCGGGTGCCTTCGTGGCCAGCGCCGTGCCGATTCCGGACGGGCTGATGCCGGTGCTGCTCGCGCTCGTCGCCGGCATCCTCGCGCAGGGGGCGTGGGTGGCGCTCAGGCTGGCCCATCAGCAGCGGCCCAGCGGCCAGCGCTTCCTGGGGGTGCCGGCGACCGCGGCGATGACCCTCGCCGCGGCCCTCACCGCGGTCGTCGTCCTCATCGGCACCGTCGCCCGCTGACAGGCGGCCGCCGTCCCAGCCGGCGGGGCGGCGGCACCACCGCAGCGCGGATCGGCCGGTCCCCGTGCCGCGGCCGGCGCACAACCTGGACCCCATCGGGCGCTCGTGTTGGTGCTCGTCGGGCAAGCCCGACCGGTTCGGCCGGGACCGGGTCGAGGCGACCGGATCGGATGCAGCAGATATCTGCTGCATCCGCATGCCTTCCGCATCGGTCAACCGACGCGCTCACACGGTTCCGCCAGCCAGCCCCTGAGTGGTCACACACCTCAGCCGACTACGACCGAGTCACCCTGAACGGAGACGCTCCGTGGGGCGAGCGGAACGGACGCCGGACCGTTGTGCACGGACCCGTCGAGATTGAACTTGCTGCCATGGCACGGGCAATTGATGGTGCCGCCCGAGACGTCGGATACGGTGCACCCCAAGTGCGTGCATGTCGACGAGAACCCGCGGAAGTCGCCGCCGCTGGGCTGTGTGACGACAACATCGCCGAGCACCACGCCGCCACCGACGGGAACATTGCCGGTCGGCACGGTTGCACTCGCGGCCTTCACAGCTGGGCCGCCGCTGCGTCCGGACGCAGACGACGCGCGAGTTCTGCTGAACAGAGCGGTACCGGCGGCCAAGGCGGCTGCAACACCCATACCGGCGATAACCGTCCGACGCGGAAACGTCATCTGGTTGATCCGCAGGCTCTGCTCCTGGTTGAGTTCGTCGGACTGCATGGCGGTATCTCCCTGTCTGGGCTGAGGTCACGCGGGATCGCTCACTGCGGCGCTCTCAATGGTTCTAACGCAGGACACGGACGACTGGTTCAAACGCGCGACGCCGAGCAGGCTGTGTCCGGCGGACGGCTGCGAAACCCTTCACCGTGCGCGGTCAGTTCGCCTTGCGGGCGACATTGACGTCGCCGAAGTCGGCGACAAGATCAGCGCAACCCACCAGCAATGGAGGCGGCGCGGAGCCTCGCCGAGTACCGGCCACCGGTGGAATAATCCAACCAGGAGGATCGTCCACCCAGATGAAGCGATGCCCTTACCAAGACGTCGACCCCGGCCCAGGGCCTCAGGACCGCCCGAGTGCGCCGGGGTCGGCCCAAACGGACGAGCGCGGTCGTGCGGCAACCGACTGCGCGCGAACCAACACCGGCGAACCCACAACCGACGTGGAGGGCACTCGATTTCTTGTCACACTCCTCTGACATGCGGTAACAAATCGGAGCCCGTCACCGACAAACCAGATGACGAAGCCAACGATGACGGACCCGAACAGCGGGCGCTGGACTCGGAAGCGTGCAGGCAGATGAACGAACCGCTGAGCACGCTGCCGAAGCCATCGCACGTGACGAGGGCAGGTGAGAGGTTTGGCTAGCGGTATCAAGCGAAACGGAAATCCCGATGCCGATCTCCCAGGAGACGACGCACCGGTGGACGTCGCGGCTGTGCGCCGTGACGACGCACTGATCGAGGCGATCGCCGGCGGCGGTCCCGTCGCAACGGATTCGCCGGAACAGGACCAGCTCGCACTTCTCCTGACCAATTGGCGTGCCGACATCGTGTCGACGCCGATGCCGACCGGACCGCTGCTCGACGACGTGATCGCGGCGATCGACGCCTCGGACAACGCCCGTTCCGCACGCAGCGCCGCCCGCGGCAAGCTCCGGCTGTTGCGACCCATCGCAGGCGCTGCCGCCGCGATCGCGGTCGTCATGGGCGGCGCCACCATCTTCTCGTACAACGCCGAACCCGGCGATCCGCTGTGGAGCGTCAAGTCGGTCGTGTTCAGCCAGCAGGCCGATTCGACCGTCGCGCAGATCGACACCACGTCCCAGCTGCAGGAGGCCGAACGGCTGATCGCCACGGGCGACGCGGAGTCGGCGAAGAACCTGCTCGAGAGCGCCGCCGACCGTGCCGGCGGGGTACGCGACGCCGACATGCGCAACGAACTCGACGCGTGGCGGGCGAAGCTGGCCGCGGAGGTCGAGAAGATCGCCCCGACCACGCCGCCGGCGACGACGGTGCCGGGAACCACCACCACCGGCGCGCCGACGCAGACCGCCGAACTGCCGGCCACCCTGCCGGGAACGCCCGGTTCCACCACAGCCCCGGGAGTCGGACAGTTGCCGGGACCCCTGCCCACGGATCTGCAGATTCCCGGACTGCCGCCCACTTCACTGCCGCCGGTACCCACCTTGCCGCCGCAGCAGCTTCCGCTTCCGCCCGAGACGTTGCCATCCACCAGCCCGGAACCCCCCATCACGGTGGTCCCGCCTCCGCAGCCGCCCCTGCCTGTCCCTTCCGACATCCCGACCACGCAACCACCCCTGCCTGTGCCGCCGGACATCCCGACCACACAACCACCCACCCAACTGCCGCCGCCGGAGCCTTCCTCGGCGCCGCTCCCGCCGCAGGAGCCTTCCTCGGCGCCGCTGCCGCCGCAGGAGCCTTCCTCGGCGCCGCTCCCGCTGCCGGTCCCGACCAGCTGACTCGCTCCGCACTGACCATCCGACTTGATCTCAACCCACGGCGAACACCAAAACTACTGTGCACCAACACTTCCTGATGCATAACCTCACAGAACGGGAGCGGCCGAAGGAATCCGGTCAGGAGCTTTGCCGACGAGCCCGCTGGGGCGGCACCGGGCCTCGAGGTCGGCGGCGACAGCAGCGGGATCGAGTGCATTCGCCTGCGCACGCCGCCCGGCGGTAGCCGCGAGGAGGACCCGGCAATCGTCGTCGAGCCGGTCGCGGGAGCGTTCGATCTGATCCCACGTCCCCCCGCACATAGCTCTCCCCGTGCGGGTGGGCGATATCCGGATCGATGTGCTCCGGTGATCGCAACGAGTTCGGCGGTCACCGGAGCACCGAGCGAACTCGTTGGATTCACCATCTCCGGCGCATGTCGTGGGCGGTTGCCCTGCGCTAGCCGTGTCACCTGACCGTCGGAGGTATCCCGACGGCACCTCGGGTGTTTCGCAGCACCATTGCCGCGAGATTCAGCACGGCCGTGTTGCTGCCTATGCGGCCGGCGCCTTGGCCTGAGCGAGATGAAAGGCGTCTACGATCTCCGCCGAGATCCGGCCACGGGCCGATATATCGAGGCCCTCGCCGATCGCCCACTCGCGAATCTCCTTGGTCGTCCTCTTCGCCGGAGCCTTGCTCACCGCCGCTCTGTTCGATGGAGCCTTCCTCGTCGCTGTCTTCCTCGTGGCAGTCTTCTTCGCGGCTGCCTTCTTCTCGGCCACCTTCTTCTCGGCCACCTTCTTCTCGGCTACCTTCTTCTCGGCTACCTTCGTCACAGCCGGCTTCCCCGCGGCGACCTTCTTCGCCCGAACCGTCTTTGCCTGAACCTTCGGTACCTGAGCGTCATGGAAAGCCCGCTCGACCTCGGCCGAGATTCGGCCACGGGAAGACACATCAAGACCGGCACCGATCGCCCACTCGCGAATCTCCTTGGTCGTCTTCG
>NZ_JARJBD010000204.1:0-5078 GCF_029269925.1 Rhodococcus sp. T2V | reverse complement strand
GGACCACACAATCAGTATCGCGTACCTGTCAAGCAAGTGCCGTTGCAGTACTAGCTCGGCCTTGAACAACTTGTTCGACTCCTCGCGAGGGCACCATCATAGGACCGACCGAGGCGCTGGGTGTAGCCAGAGCTCGACACTGCATGCCGCGGTCGGAGTAATGAATCAACCTAGGTAGGCATTTGAAATGCGTATTCGCGGGTCCGGATGCACATCTCCAGGGCGTCGAGTGCGAGACCGCCAACCGACGACCCGCCGGGAAAACACATCGGTGACGAACGCGGCGTACACCCATCCCGAGAACGTGCGGAAGTAGGTCAGATCGGCAACTCACGGTTGGTCCGGCACCGCTGCGACCAAACGGCGCTCGACCAGGGGTCGGCGGGGCCACCGAAGGGCCGACATCGCGATGGTGTTCGAGTCGTAGGCGCTGTACCCGCACATGACGGTGCGGCAGAACATCGCGTTCCGCCCGCTGGGAAGATGTCGAAGTCGGACATCGCGGCGAAGGTGGACGACGCCGCCAAGATCCTTGACCTCACCCAGCACCTCGATCGCAAACCGGCCGATCTGTCGGGCGGCCAGCGGCAGCGGATCGAGATGGGCCGGGCGATCGTCCGCAACCCCAAGGCGTTCGTGGGCTCTTCGATCGCATGGTCCCAAGTAAGTAGTCCCTCGGCGCGTATCAGTCGCTCCACGGTGCATCGGGCCACCTGGATACCCTGTCGGCTGAGCTCCGCGTAGACTTCGGGGGCACCGTAGACTGCGTAGTTCTAGCAGTAGACTCGGTCGATCCGTTCGACCGGTTCCGCGTCACGGACGGCCCCGCCGAGAGTAGGCGGGACTTGGCGGCGTTGTACGTCGACGGGGTGCTTTGCACTCCGGCCTGTGCGAGGATTCGGCAGATAGGCTCGACTCCGCAGTCGGTTCTGTGGGCGTCGATGTAGTCGACGATCACTCAAGTCTGGGTCGATCTCAGCTGCCGCGAAAATTGCTGACGCCGTTCTCGGATTTCGTTGGCACGAAGTAGTTCTCGGTTCTCGCGTTCGAGCTCGGCGATCCGTTTCGCGTCGTCGGTGGTGGCGCCGGACGATCGCCACCATCGATCTCGGCCTGGCGAACCCAGGTGCGCAGGGCCTCGGGATGGATGCCGATTGATCTGCGAAGTTCTTGATCGCACCGGTCAGTGTCAACGGAGCGCTTCCTGCCTCAACTGCCAGTCGCGTCGCCCGTTCCTTGAGCTCCCCTGGGTACTTCCTCGGCGCTCCCATGAGCCTCGTTCCGTATGATGAGATCTTCAATCAGAGTCGGGGCGCAACAACCTGGCCTGCCAGTATGCAAGGCAGTGACAGCGCCACGGCGCTGAGAGTAGGAAGCTCCATTGAATATCTGTTGGGGAAACACCGTGCCAGTTGACACGCCGGGCGATGCGCCTAGCAGACCGGCGATGGACCATCGCCGTTACTAAACGAGCTCGGTACCGAGCATCAACACGCCCGTGCGACCCTCTCCTGACTTGATCAGTTGTGCTCGCTGGCCGGCTGGTAGCAGATACCAGTCCGCCAGGTCGGCTTGTGAATAGGACCGCTGCAGCTCGTTGAACTTCGTCTCACGCGTAGCTGCCCGCTGACCGATCAAGTACTTGGACAAGGACATGTTTGCAGCCCAACAGCCAGCAAGACCCTGATGCCAACCTTCACAGTTGTTCGAAAGATTCAGCAGTCTGATCTCTTTTCATCGTCGACTGGGTTCACAAGAATGGCGGCGAGGGGAGCGATCGCTGCTGTCAGGAACCCGATCCCGTATCCGGCCATTCCAATCACTACGCCCAGAGCCAATGGGGTCAAAGAGGAAACGAGATTCTGCCCGGTGTTGTGGATACCGAGCGCTTTACCCGACCATGCGGGACCGGAAATTTCGGCTACTGCGGTGTAGGCCAAGCCATTGTCGGCCACTGTGACGATTCCTCCGACAGCGAGTGCGCCGATCGCCAGCCATGGGACGATGGCATCTCCGACTGCAAACGCGAGCAGGACTGCTCCAGCGGCAACCGAGAGGTGCTTCATTGGGCGCAATCGTGAGCCGACAAGGTCGGACCATAATCCGGCGCCGATACGGGATATCGCGCCGGCTATCTGAATGACCGCCACGAACCCACCGGCTGCGGCCGTACCCCAATGATGTTCGCGCACTAAGTATTCCATGGAGAATGCTGATATGGCGAACTGTGGCACGATCAATAGTGCGCTCGCCAAGTGGATGCGCCATAGGGTCGGAGTTTCATACGGCGAGGTGGTGCCGCGTTGTTGCCGAGCGGATGCTGCTCCCGCAGAGGATGTGGCGATGACGGCGACTAGCAGTGCAGAGACTACGCAAAGCGCCGCCGGCGCCATGAACGCGCCGAAGGGACCGGTTCGTTCGGACAACCGGGGAAGTATCAGTCCCGCCAGTGCGACACCCAAGGGTTGCGCTGTCTGCCTGATGCCCATGGCGAGTCCACGTTCGGACGGAGGAAACCATGCCATGGTCAACCGCCCGTTCGCTGCGAATACACTTGCTGCGGCGGCACCGCCCACCGCAAGCAAGATGAGCGTGATCGCTTGATTGTGCGATGACAATGCTGCTGCCGTGCCGATCGCGAGAGCAGTTGTCAACAGTCCCGCCGTCATCGCTGCTCGTTCACCGAATCGGTCGGCGGCCGCACCCCAAAGAATCAAAGTCAGCAGTAGTCCAACCGTTGGAGCGGCGACGTAGGCGCTCACACTCGTCAGCGACAAGTTTGATGCTTCTCGCAGGAATGGCACGACGAAGGGCACGCCGAACACGAACGAGCACACCGACATCTGAGACAGAACACAAACAGCGAGCACCAGCCACCGGCGTGCGGATACCGTTGTTGCTGAGTCCGATAAGTTCATTGCGGCATGCCCGTCTCCGTGCAGTTGATTGACTGTTCGAGTTCGACGCACGGTGGCTCAACCGCCGTGCTCGTCCGGAAGATGCTCTTCTTGTCACCTCGGCTGGCCCGATGTAGTTAGTACGAACACCCCGAGCCCACAGTGCACCACGATATCCGATAGCGATACTTGGATGCGGCACCCTCCGGTGATGAGTGCGCTGCATGTGATTTCGCCGGCGACTGGCTCGTGGATCTGCTGGCGCATGCGTGGAGACGTACTCGTCGGGCTGCGGGACCGTTCAGCTTAGCTGGGAATGAGAGCTCGTGAGTCCTAGCAGGCCCGTCATGGTAGTGCACTGTCCCAGTCCTGCGCTGCGTCTAACGAGTCTGCAACGCTGGCAACAGCAACCCCACTCGCAGCCGAGGAGCGGCTTCAGCGGTCATGGCGCTTTGCACCCAGTTCTCGCCGTCTCCTGCTCCACGATTCCAGTGGGTCCGAACACATGGTTGGCGAGCTCGATCGTGAAGCGGCGCTTTTCGGGGGACGCTTCCTTCGGCACGAAGGTAAACCACCAGATCTCGGTCTTCTTCTGTCCATGCACGCATATCTGACCAATCCCTGTGATGAACAATGTGGAAAAGATGTTCTGGTGGCCAGCGGAGGTGACACCTACCGGACTCAGGATTTCTGCGACGCCTCCTCGGTCGCGCGAGGGGTGCCGCGCGGGTCGTTCGGAATAGTGTGTGGACCGGCGTTGGCGTGGCCGTATTCACCGACAATTGCGACAGAATCGACGAAGTCGAACGGGTCTGTTTGGACTGCATTTCCTCGCCATTGGCGGTAAGGGCACCACCGTTGTCCGTAGAGTCCGACGTGAGAAAAGTACCGTACTGATCCTCAGGAAAGATACCGGCCGCGTACGCAGGCATGTGGACGATACCAGTCGAAAATGTTGTCGACGGTGAATTTCCAGTTGCAATCGATGGCGAATTTCTGTGTTTCATCCCGCTGACACTTATATAATTCGGAATTACGTGACGGTCGACACACGCGCTCGGTGATGGCCGCGGACCTGGGCATCAGTGGCGAGACGCTGCGGATTTGGGTCCGTGGGGACACCGCCCGCAATGAACGCCAGAACGCCCGCAGTATCACGTGGGGCACCCAAGCGGACGAGCTCCCGCGGCTGCTGGCGGAGAACGCCCTTCTACGCGGTGCCGAGAAGGAAGCCAGCTCGATCGCGAGATCCTGCACCGGCAGCTGCGTATTCCACGAAAGAATTGTAGTGACGACCCCGCCGCTGGAACTTTATCTCCGACCATCGCGCGAGCGAGTGCGGTGTGCAACGGCTGTGCCAGTGTTGGGAACCTCCCGACCGGGTACTACCGACAGGCATACGTCGGAGCGTCTACGGGAGCTGTGTCATGCTCGATGTGTGCATGTGCTGGCGGTACTCCCGCGGGGAGCAACCTACTGCCGTACGGAACGTGCGACTGAAATGCGCCGAACTGGAGAAGCCCCATCGCGCCGAGATCTCCATGACAGAAACGTCGGCCAGAGTCGGGTCTGCCAGGTCTCGTTTGCAACGCTCGAGTCGGCGCTTTCGGATCCACTCTGCGACACTTGGTCCACCGCCTTCGAACAGTTTGTACAGTAGGCGGACCGAAATGAAATGTGCCTGCGCGATTGACGCCGGATCGAGCCGGGGATCGCCAAGGTTATCTTCGATGTAACCCCTGACCTGCTCAAACAGTGTATGAGGAGACACCTGGCTCGGGTGACTCCGCTGCCCATGATCGTCTGCCAGCAACAGCGCGAGAACGACGTCAAGCGCTCCTTGCGCCAGCCGGAACTCATCCACCCGCACGAGGTCCCCTCCGCGGAGGGTCTCCTCAATCTCGCGGAGCAGGGTGCTCACGAGTCGGCCTGGGCCTTTGCTACCTGAGACGCTGCGTCCGACGAGGCTGCGAAGTTGGTCTTGGTGGGGACGCAGCAATGATCGAGGAATTGTCATCATCAGACTCGTAAACGGGTGATCGCCGGAGTCGATGCGATTGGGAAGGGTTCGGTCGCACAGGAGGAGATCACCGGCGCCGACATTACTTGCAGTGCCGTCTCGACCGACTGTGTATTGACCGGACTCGAGGAGTACGAGGATGAAATCGTCGCGGTCGGTTC
>NZ_JARJBD010000203.1:0-5100 GCF_029269925.1 Rhodococcus sp. T2V | reverse complement strand
GACGGCGTCGAGGTAGATCGCTGCATCCGCATCGACAAAGCCCAGCTCAACCAGCTATACATGGCCCTTCGTGCACTCGGCAGCAGCTTCGTTTACGTGCTCCCATCCAGCCCGAACGATCAGAATGCGAGCAAACCGTAGTGGCAGGCGAGCAGCACGAGCAAGATTGAGTGACAAAAAGGACGATCAACTGTCACAGGACAGCGGCGGGATCCGGATCGTCGACGACCGGCGACGCGACCTGTCGGTTCTCTAGCGATCTTGCGGTGGTGCCCTGCCGTGAGCTGCGGTTCGCCACTTGCCTCGGTCATGTCGTCATCAACTCCTTCTCACGGGATCTGGCGGATTCCTGGGGACAGTCGCACCGCGTCGGCGGGCTGCAACACGTGTGAGTTGCGGTTCGCCACTTGCGCCACTTCGGATGCGAAGCCTCCGCCGCATATGTGAGAACTCCCCGCCAGATCAGCTGAGAACCGACATCACTTATCGCAGGCGACGCCGTCCTTGTCTCGGTCCAGCTTCGTTGAGTATCCGGGGTCGCCCCTGAACATCGGCGCCGCGCCGGCCGCCCTCGCCTCGGCGCAGGACCCATAGCTCACCGATTGTTTCGGCTCGGATTGGACTGGCGCCGGGGGATCCACTGGGACCACGGCAGCGGGCGGCGGCGGAGCGACGGCCGGAGCCACGGGCTGGACTACAGCCGATGTCGTGGTAACCGGTGCTGCAGCGGCAGTCGTAGCCCGCACTGTGGTCGGAGTGGCAGTGGCCGTCGGTGTGCTCGACGCATCGACAAGCCGCGCAACGGATGCCGTGGAAGTCGATGTGGTGCTTGACTGCGCGCCGTTACTTCCGCAGGCGGTGATGAGGGCTGCAGTGGCCAGCATTGTCATCCCCAGGGTCATCTTCTTCACCCCGGTATGAAATCAGACAAACGGGACGTTCGGTATCGGTCAGGTGACTGACAACGCCCCCAGTATGGGTCCGTAGATCCGTAGATTCGACAGAAAACCCGGGCTTTTCCCTGTGCGTAGATGTTCCATCGTCACGTACCAGCGGACTACATGCTTTCATGCGGATGCTGGACCGATGCGGATGCACCGCAGCGCACAGGAGAATCGGGGTGAAAGTGAGCAACACCAGCTGGCCTCCGGGGACTCTTCCGGCGGCAGTTCCGTCAGGGCTCGACGACAATCGTCAGCGTCGTGGTCGCCGTCGAGCCCCACGGGTCGCCAGTAACAATGTCGACTGTGGTGCGGCCTGCGCTCCGGGCCCGCACCAGGACAACATTCGGTGATCCCAGCGGACGCAAAACCTGACCGTCTGATCCAACCACCGCGTCGCTGAGGATCCCGAGGATCTCGATGCAGGACCCACCCTCGAGGAGTGCACCGCACGCGGCGAACCGGAGGATGTCGCCGACCTGAACGACGAGGTGGTCGGGAAACGGCCGAGACGAATCTTGGATCTCGATGAACAGGCTCATACACATTCTCCGGCGGTCGGTGAGTTGCTCGGCGCTCAGAGTGGGGCGAGCACGTCCTCGCTCGGGTCCCAATTATCTTCGGCGACTGGGTTTGCCGGCGCTTGTTCGGCGTGGCTCCACTTCGGATAAACGAGTCCGGCGAAGGCGAAGTCAGTGACATTGATGTCGGTGCCGCCACGGATAGACAGACCGTCACGCGTGATCGATCCAGGCAGCTGGTAGCACATGATCGAATCCTGGTCTGCTGGTGTTCCGAAGATCGACGCGTCGCTCAAGGGGGTAAGTACCTGTTGATCGACCATCTCCTTCGACCAACCCTGGGTGGTGAGGAAATACTGGTAGGCCTTTGCCGGATCGATGCGTGCGACGAGTTCACGACGCATGTGCTCGTGGGGGAAGCCAAGTGTGTGGCCGGCTTCGTGCCGAATGACGCGCCGGAATTCAGCTTCGCTGATGTTCATGGTGAATCCCTGGAGATTCATCGTTTGTCTGTTCTTCGGTACGAGTGTGATGTCGGTTCCGAGGTAGGACCAGTATCCTCCGGTTCCGCGTGATATCCGCACGTCACCGGTCCCTGCGGTTTCCGCGAACGAGATGCTAGTCGTCGTTGCCCATGCGTTGAGGTGACTGACGATGCGTGATCGTAGTTCGGCTGGGGGCGAGTCCATGAAGCTGACTGACAGCACGCGTTGGGATGGGCCCCAGTATTTCGCTGTGGTCAGGGTGAGGGCCAGTGGCGAGTCGGGTGGTGGTGTGCCGACGGTGAGCAGTTCGAGTAGGGGTGCGTTTGCGGGGTTGAGTTGTGCGCTTACCGATGCGGCCTGTCTCTGGAGTCTGTCAGGAAGCCGTTTGATGGTGCAGCCGCTCGATTGGCTGCTGTCGCCGTTGGAGTTGGCGGAGTCATCGTTCTGTGCGACCGCGGATGCAATCCGGGTGATCTCGACCAGTGCCTCTTTGAGCTGGTTCTCGTGCATTTTCGTATACCTCTCTCGGTTTGTAGCTTCGCTGGGCCGATTCGGTGGCTCGCATCGGTAAGTCTTTGCGGTCCGTCCGGAAAGGACACGAGTAGTCGACTACCGCATTCCTCGTTTGCGGCGGCGCGCGCTTCCAGATTGGTGGTGCGCGGGTGGATGGCTGCTGTCCGGTGGATAGTCGGGGACCGTCTTCCCGGGCGGGTCGGAAGGATGGTTCGCGGGTGTTCGCAGCGGTGGTGCGTGCTGATGTCCGACAACGTGCACGTCATGGTTGTCTGCCGCTTCTGAGGGTGGGCAGATCGACCACGCGGCGCAGAACAGAACCCGCCGCGGCCCGTGCTGCTTCGCCGGGGGATGGGCAGAAGCCACTACGATCTGAGGCATCTGAGATTGGAACTTGCCGTTGACCTGGTGATATAGGGGTGATGCGCGCACCGTGTGCGGAGGAGCTAGGGCATCGTGTCATGGAAGGCGACTAAGGTGACGAGTCGTGAGTACGCTCGAGAACCTGATCTCAACGCAACGCGCATTTGTGCGCGCGCGGGACTGGGAACAGTTCCATTCGCCGAAGAACTTGGCTATGGCGTTGGGAGGCGAGGTCGGGGAACTTTGCCTCGAGATCGCCCCGATGTTCAGCGAGGACCTGTCACCGAACCCGACCACGGTGACTGCGAGTGTGCAACACGAGGTCGCCGATGTCACTCTCTACTTGCTGAGGCTCTACGACGTTTTGCAGATTGACCCGACCGAAGCGTTCGGACCTTTCCACGACGGCAGCGGCCGGGAAGGGGGAGACTCGGTGCCGAGGACACAGGAGTCCCTTGCCCAAGCAGTGTGCCGGCTCAGTGGATCGGTCGGCATGGTTCTGGAAGTCTTCCAGTGGCAGGAATCAGAATCGGCCAACCTACCGTCGAGGGTCGATGGTAGGGAAATGGAGCGCAGGTTGCATGGGATTTCGGAGTCGGTGAAGACGATGGCAAATCTGCTAGGCATTGATGTCCTTGCCGCCGCTGAAGCGAAACTCGCAGCCAACGAGCAGCGGTACCCGGTGGCTCTGAGCCGTGGCTCGAGCCGCAAGTACACCGAGTTGACGGGGGTTGACGAGTGAGCGCATCGAGTGTCTTGATCCAGCCGTCCTTCGGGAATGCCCAAGCGAGGGCGAATTACGCCAAGACACTCGACCAGCCGTTCCCATTCGATCGCGGACTGCTCAGGGATGCCTTGACCGCCAGCGAATTTGACCAGCTCGCTGATCTGCACCCAGACGGGTCGGCCCGTTTCTGGGCGACGCCCCGCAATCACGACAAGATCATGGCCCGCCTGAAGCAGGGCGACGTTGTCCTGTTCACCGGCCGGAATCACGTCCGTGCGATCGGCGAAGTCGGGTGCTCCTTCAAGAATTCTGCGGCAGGCAACGCGATGTGGCCCCCGCAGGAAACCCACGGCCCGTATCTGAACGTGTATTCGCTCATCAGCTTTCAACCGGTCGAGATCCCCTACACAGATCTGCGGAAGCTCACCGACACCCCCGCCTCCAAGGGTGGGGACAATTACATGGGTGCCAGACTCTACGACAATGACCGGGCTGAGCGGATCCTCGACGGTCTCCTGATCGAGACGGCGACCGAACTCCAGGCGTCCGATGGTTCCGTTGACACCGACACCGAGACCTGGCAACCGGGTGAGGTTGTTGCAGGGGAAACCCATAACGCGGACAGCACTTCGCGAGTTGTGCATGCGGGTGCCTTCGTCGCTGATCGTGCGGAATCGCGACTCGTTGTGTCCTACAAGCAGTTCCTCCTCGATTGTGGTGACCAACGGCGCCAACAGCGTCTGAAGTCGAGGGTGGGGTTCTCCGATATCTACCTGCTTCCTCGCGAGACCGGGGGTGTCACCGAGATCGTCGAAGCGAAAAGCTCCGCCTCGCATGACAAGGTCCGTGAGGCCTTGGCGCAACTTCTCGACTATGTCATTCACGCGAACTGCAAGGTCGATGCTCTGACTGCCCTATTCCCGGAAAGGCCCAGTCATCGTGACATCCGGTGGCTCGGCAATTACGGAATCGGCTGCGTCTTTCCTTCTGAAGAAATTGGTTTCATGACGGTGCCCCCGTCGGATTCCCGTGTGGCCTTCATGAAGCAGCTATGGCAGCCGACGAATGATCTGTCGGGCGCGAGGCACCGCACTAGCGGGTGACGATCCTCGGCTGATCCTTCCCGCGAACGGTCGGTTGGTCGTCCGACCGACGCGCTCTTCGCCACGCTCCGCCACACCATCGATTCGCTCATCTACCAACCCCGTGCTGAGGGCTTGCCGAGCCGCGAGAACTCCTGGCGACGAGTCCGGGGTCCTCGAAATCGCATTGTGCTTGAGTGGTCCGTTCTACGACCGACATGTCCAGTCGAAGTGTGCGTTGCACCAATCCGCCGAACAGTCCAGCACAGTTGGCGGCGTATCCGCCTGACCGGGAAACGACGGAGATTCCGGACCTGACGGTCGAGGCATTGGTCGACGTCAGTGGGGTGTGGGGACCATGTGGCGTCGAGTCGTGGAGGTCGGGTCGGAGCAGACATTGGGTAGTCGGCTACCTAGGAGCGTGCTGAATTTTCCGACAGCCGACCGCCGCGTGTCGAGCCGGGTTTT
>NZ_JARJBD010000202.1:0-5288 GCF_029269925.1 Rhodococcus sp. T2V | reverse complement strand
CGAAGAAAGCGAAAAATCGGTGAGAATCCCAGCCGCAAAATCGGTGAGAAACCTCCGAAAATCCCCTGGTGGTGGAACCATTCACCGAAAAATGCGACGAGAACCTACAGGCGGGTGTTGCGGCGGGCGCGGGACGGCGCCACGTTGAACGTGTGTCCTGTGACAGTCGATCGTCCTTTTTGTCAGTGAATCTTGCTCGTTCCCGTTTCTCTGCCAGTACAGTTTGCTCGGTCTGTTATTGCTGGGGAGTAGGGGTGGGTTCGTGGGCTGTCGTGTCGTGACGCTGGTGGGGTGCCCTTGCGGACCAGGTCGGTTGCCACCGGTTGGGGAGGAACGGCTGAGCGAGCGCTGATCTGGTGGGCGACGCTGTGCTGGCGTTGGATCGTGTTCCGGCCGACGATTTCGGGTTCACGCTGGGTCTGCGCGATGCAGTGGGCGGGGATCGATTGGTGCGGCTGGGGCAGTGCGGTCACTTGACGCTGGAGCAGGCCGCGCCGGTGCGGACGTTCCGCTGGTCGCGTGGGCTCGGTCATTTCCCGGGGTGGTGGTGGTCGGTGACAACCGGCCACCACGTGGGCTACGAGTCCTGGCTGGAGCGCGATCACGTCCGCGCGCTCGATTACGACCGGGACGTCGTCGGCCTCGCGTCGCAGCCGTTCTGGCTGCACTGGAACGACGGCAGACGCAAGCGCCGCCATGCCCCGGACTATTTCGCTCGCTTGGCCGACGGGTCGGGGGTGGTGATCGATGTCCGCGCCGATGACGCGATCGAGCCGAAGGACGCCGAAGCGTTCGCGGTCACGGCGCAGGCGTGTGAGCAGGTCGGCTGGCGGTATCGGCGAGTGGGGGTCTTGGATCCGGTGCTGGCGGGGAACCTGCGGTGGCTGGCACGGTACCGGCATCCGCGGTGCGCCGGCCGGGCCGAGATCGGGCAGCGGCTGCGGGAGGTGTTCGCGTCTCCGGCGCCGCTGCTGGCGACCGCAGAGCGGGCCGGAGACCGGATCGCGGTGCTGCCGGCACTGTTTCACCTGATGTGGCAGCAGGAGCTGGTGGCCGATCTCGCGGCCGCCCGGTTGGGCCCGACCACGCTGGTAACGACTGCGGGTTCCGTCGGTGGTGCTCGGTGAGCGGGGGCTCCGCGCCTCGGCGGCCTGCGCGGCTGTCGATCGGTGATCGCCTGCGGTTGGCGGGAACGTTGCACACGGTGATCGCGGTATCTGGAACACGAATACAGCTGGCGGACACCGGCGGTCAAGTCACCGAGGCCGGTCTGACCGACCTAGTGGCGGCCGGAGACTTCGAGGCGGTGGGTGCGCCGGCGCAGGGTCCGGTTCCCCCGTCCACGCTGTTGGACGGGTTGCCGGAAGCTGTGGCGGCGGAGGCGTTGTGGTGGGAACAGCACATCGTCGAGGTGCTGCGCGGGGTGCCGCCACAGGCCCCGGCGGGGACCAGGCCGAAACCGGAGTACGACCCGGATCGGGTGTCGCTGACCCGCCGGGAGCAGGCCAAGGCCGCGGAGCTGACCGCGGCCGGTCGTCCGGTGACCGCGAGCGCGATCACCAAACGCCGTCGCCGCTACGAAGAGCGCGGGCTGGCCGGGATGGTCGATCATCGGATCGACAAGCCCGTCACTGCGCACGGGCGGGCCGATCCGCTGGTGGTGGAGGCGCTGCAGCAAGCGATTGCCGAGGCGACGCAGGAGTCCTCCCGCACGGCCACCTACCTGTTCTGGCGGACCGGCCAGATCCTGGAGGACACCCACGGTCCGGGCGCCGTTCGGTTGCCGTCGCTGCGCAGCCTTTACCGGTTGCTGCAGAAGCTGACGGCGGGCAAGCACACCACCGGATCGGCTCGCACCCGCCGGTCGCTGGCCGATCGCCCGGACGGGCCGTTCGGCGAGGCGGACGCGTGGGCGCCGGGTGAGGTGATGCAGATCGACTCCACCCCGCTGGACGTGCTGGTCCGCCTGGACGACGGCGTTACGGGCCGGATCGATTTGACCGGCATGATCGATGTCGCGTCCAGGACCGTGACCGCGGCGGTGTTGCGTCCGACGACCAAATCGGTGGACGCGAGCGTGCTGCTGGCCCGCACCGTCACGCCTGAACCGATGCGGCCGGGCTGGTCGCAGGCGCTGGCGATGTCGCGGTCGGCGCTGCCGTTCGAGCGGCTGCTGGACATCGATGCCCGTATGCAGCACGCCGCGGCCCGGCCGGTCGTCATTCCCGAGACGATCGTGGTCGATCAGGGGAAGGTGTTCATCTCCCGCAACTTCCGGTCCTCCTGCAACTTCCTGGGCATCAACTTCCAGCCCGTCCACGACGCATCCGGTTGGGAAAAGGGGCATATCGAGCGGATGCTCGGCTCGGTCGGTACTCTGTTCGCCCAGTTCGTCGCGGGCTACACCGGATTCAACGCCGAACGCCGGGGCCGCCACGTCGAGCAGCAAGCGGTGTGGTCGGTGATGGAGTTGCAGGAGCTGCTGGACGAGTGGCTCGTGGCAGCCTGGCAGAACCGGCCCCACGAGGGGCTTCGTGACCCCGTCCATCCGGGACGGATGTTCAGCCCGAACGAGAAATACGCCGCGCTCGTCGAAACCGCAGGCTATGTCCCGGTGGCATTGTCGGCGGACGACTACGTCGAACTGCTGCCCGCGACCTGGCGGGCGATCAACGCCTACGGCGTGAAGCTCAGCCATCGCACCTACGACGACAAGGCCCTGAACCCGTTGCGGCACCAGCGATCCGGCATGACCAATCATCGGGATCTCTGGGAGATCCATTACGACCCCTACGACGTCTCACGCATCTGGGTCCGCAACCACTGGAAGGGCGGCTGGATCACCCTGTTCTGGAAGCACCTGCACCGCGTCGCAGCACCGTTCGGGGAACTGGCCTGGGACCACACGCACCGCGCCCTGCCGGCCGCGACCGAAGAAGAAGTGGCCGACGCTGTCGCCGACCTGCTGAAACGGGCCCACCAAGGACCTTCCGACAGTGAGGGCAGGGGCTCGGCGAAACTCAGCCGCCGGGACCGCCGGGTCGCCGCGCGCACCAAGGCCAGCTCACCGGCTGCCCCGATCCCACCGCAGCCCGCACCGCGAGAGAGCATCGACGAGGAGCCGGACCCGGTTCGCACCACTCGTCCGGGCAAGGGCGCCAAAGTGATACCGCTGCCGATCTTCGACCCCTTCGCCGAGGCGGACAAACGATGGTGACTCGCACAGCCCGTCCCGGATCCGGTGACGAATCCGGTGATGCCGATTACGGGCACCTGCAGCTGACCACGTTGGACGGGTGGCGCAGCTTCGTCACCGAGATGCACACCGCGCCGAACCTGCTGCCCACAGCGATGTGGACGGGCCTGCCCGAGGACAAACGCGACTACTACGACGACGATCGCATCAACACCCGCACCCGCGCGGGCGCCGAAGCATCCGACACCTTGAAATACCTGAGCGAGAGGGTCCCCGCCACGTTTGCATATGCCGGGATCAGCCTCGACCGCACCGGGCTGCTGTCCGGCACCCGCGGCGAGCAAATCGCCGGCCGGTTCGGCATGGTCCGCACCGGCCCGTTCAGCCAGGACCAGCAATGGACCGCGCTCATCGCCGCCCTGGAAGACAGTCTGCGACTCCATCGGCATCGGCCTGGATCGCTGCCCGAACTCGACCGCTACCTGCACAGGCGCACCCACGGAATGATCGGAAGCCTGCTCTGGCTGATCCGCAGCGCGGCCATCAACGCCGTCCTCGACGGCACCGAGAAAATCACCAAGAAGTCCCTGGACGCCGTCGACGCCGACATCACCTCCGAATCCCCGGCGCCTCCCGTCGGATAAGCGGCGATGCCCAACATGCTGCCCCGCGATCGAGCCGAGCTGATACTCGCCCTGGGCAATGCCGGATGGTCGGTGGACGCCATCGCGGGGCAGCTCGGCTACAGCCCGACGACGATCCGCTCCTACCTGACCGGGCGCACGAAACCCGGAGTCCGAACCGCACGCCCCCGCCTGCTCACCGGCGCCCTGGCCGACTACAGCCGCCAGCGCCTCACCGAAGACCCGCAGCTACGGCCCCACGCCCTGTTCAACGAGTTGAAAGAACTCGGATTCCAAGCCAGCAAAGCGACCTTCTACCGCGAGATACAGCAGCTCAGGCAACCCAGCGGACAGCCGACTCACCTGAACCAGGATCTTCTCGACCTGGTCAGCCGATCGCGCCTGCTCACCGATGCTCTGGCCGACTACGGCCGTCTGCGCCTCACCGAGGACCCGCAGCTACGGCCCCACGCCCTGTTCAACGAGTTGAAGGAACGCGGACTCAATGCCAGTAAAGCGACCTTCTACCGCGAGTTACAACAGTTCCGGCAACCCGTCGAACAGCCGGCTCCCCCTCGCCCACTCGGCCGTCCGGGCGAGCACACGGTCGTGCTGCCGCGACCGATCGCACCGATCACGGGGGAATCTCTGAGCTCCTACCTACCTCGGCTCGCCCGAGCCAACCACCTCACCCTCGCCGAAGTCCTGGCCGCACTGCCGTCCTGGTTCTCCACGAAGATCAACAACTCCGACGAACTCTCCCAGCACCACATGCTCGTCCCCGCGACCACCGACGCGCTAAACGCACTCGCTCGTCTCGCCAGAACAACCCCACAACGCCTTGCCGGGGCACTACCAGCCTTCGGCGCCACCCACACCCGCGGACCAGTCCGCGCTACCACCGCCTGCCGCTACTGCACCGCCCGCCGCGGCGTCAGTGAACCCATCCCCGTCCACCTGCCTGTTCACCTGAAAGTCTGCACGCACCATGGCATCTGGCTCAGCGATGCTCGTCAGCCCAACCTCGACGTCACCGTCTGCCCCGAAATCATCACAGCTCAGCATCGCGCCAACCGGCTCCTGCGCCGATACACACCCCAGCAGCTCGTTCTCGCTCACGAAATCGCCGTCACGGCCATCCCGTCCTGGCCGACCTCTCAGGCCGCCATCCCACGCCACTGGAGACATCGACTGCTCACCCTTCAGACCGTCAACCAACACCGCGGCATCGGCACCGACCACGAGGCCTACACACGCGCAGCGAAATACCCCGACGCCATCGCCCTCGTTCCCGGGATCCTCAACATCCGAGCAAACGAGCAAGATCCAATGGCAAAGTCACCCGATCTCAGGGCTCCCCGACAACCTTGACCAGCACTCGGTTTGCCACTCAAATTTCCTTACCGCAGGTCAGGGCTTCTCTCGGGAATTTTTGTTAACAAATGCTATTTGCGCTGGTCAAAAGCCTG
>NZ_JARJBD010000201.1:0-5587 GCF_029269925.1 Rhodococcus sp. T2V | reverse complement strand
GACGAACCCCGTCACGCCGCTGACACTCATATAAGTCGGAATTACGTGACGGACAAACCCCTCAACCTGAGGAATTACATGACCGCTGACATCACGCGAGGTGGCCACTCGGTGGCCAGTTGGCCAAATGAATGAGATTGCATTCGACGTGCCTGCGCGGCGGGTCTCGAATCCCGTGGCGGAATCTCGTGGCGGGTGGCGAGCCGTGGTGGATCCGCCATCGTGCTGCGACACGCAACTTCAATCGGTTCACCGAATCGCCACTATCCGAGCGGCGGCGTGATCCAGATCGTTCAGGGGTGTCCCGATTGACGCCCCGAAAGCAAAATCATCACCGGACGGGTCAAATGGGAACGCGCAGCTCAGGGAGTCTCGGTCAACGACCCGCTTCCGGAGACGTGCCGATCAACGTTCCGCTAACGGGATAACGACCGTGCTGAGGATTCCGACAAGTTCGTGAGAATCAGGCACAGACGCGACGGTGAGAACCCTCAGTAGGTTCCACGTTTCAATGTCTGGTTTCCAGATTTCGTGTCGGTGGCGTGTCGGTTTTCCACATTTCATGTCGGTCGGGACCAGACTTTGAACCGTGACATGGACCGATGCGGTCGAGGTCAGGTATGTGTGCGACAACGGAAGTGCTGTTGCGGCGACCGGTCGCTGCGGTTGTACCGCGATACCAGCGGGGTCAGTCGAATCCTTACCGTCGAGGACGGTCGCATCTCGTCCATACCGCTTCTACCTGCGGAAACACCCTGATATTCGGCAACTAGCTCGTGTGACAAGCACGTGCGAATTCGATAGGATCGGCCCGGATGACGTGGACGATTCACGGGGAGGGTCACGCGGTGGACAGCCTGGACGAGCGCCCGCAATCGAATAGGCGACCCACGATGCGCGATGTGGCGGAGCGGGTGGGGGTCTCGCGGGCGCTGGTGTCGATGGTCTTCCGGGACATGCCAGGGGTGAACGCGCAGACCCGGGAGAAGATCAAGCAGGCCGCGACCGAGATCGGCTACCGGCCGGACGCGGCAGCTCAGGTGCTCCGGCGGGCCCGCAGCCGCAACATCGGTGTGCTGTTCACCCTTCAGCACGCGTTCGACCGGGAGTTGATCGAGGAGTTGTATCCGGCCGCGGCGCGCTACGGATATCACCTGATCCTGGGGGCGATGATGCCCAGTCGTGACGAGTTCGCGGCGGTCGAAGAGCTGCTGAGTTACCACTGCGAGGCCCTGATTCTGCTCGGCCCGGACCTGGACCCGAAACGCCTCGATGAACTCGCGGCGAAGCTTCCCGTCGTCGAAGTCTCCCGGCCGGTCCGGCGCGAGCAGGTCGACGTGATCCGCAGCGCCGACGGGCGAGGAATGCGGCAGGCGGTCGACCATCTGGTCGAACTGGGGCATCGCAGCATCGTCCACGTCGACGGCGGCCGGATGCCGGGCGCGGTCGAGCGCCGCAAAGGCTACCGGGCCGGCATGCGCAAACACGGTCTCGACGAGCACATTCGGGTGATCGCCGGCGACTACACAGAGGAGAGCGGCGCCGCCGCTGCCCGAGAGCTGCTGGCCGAACAGACGCCGCCGACCGCGGTGATCGCCGGTAACGACCGCTGCGCACTGGGCCTGCTGGACTCGTTCCGACGCGGCGGCTTGCGGGTGCCCGAGGACATCTCGGTCGTGGGGTACGACGACTCCCGCCTGGCCCGGTTGTCGTTCGTGGATCTGACCTCGGTGCGACAGGATGTCGAGCAGATGGCCGACTGCGCCCTTCGGGCGGCGATCGAGCGGCTGGACGAGGGCCGCACCCAAATGGTCGACATCGTGCTGCCGCCGACCCTGATCGTCCGCGGCACCTCCGGCCCGCCCCCGCAGCGGCGGCCGGTGGACGTCGCCGGCTGAGCCGGACGCCGTGAGCGGCCCGGGCGGCCATCGGCACCACCCGCGAACGCCTGCTGCGAGAGGTCGACGCCACTCGCTTCGAGTTGCCCGCCGCTCCGGGCCCGCTGTTCGGGACGCTGCTGCGCCCCGTCGGCGCACACCCGCACGCAACGCATAACTGACATCCTCTTTGGCACGTGCGATGGGGTTGTCTCCCAATCATTTTCGATCATCGGCAAATGGAGTTGCGCGACCGATCACCGCGCGTCGACGAGGGTCAACCAAGGGATGCCGCCCATCACTCTCACCAGATGATGTGACCCAGGTCTCGACAAATGCGGGGTCTCCGGAGTACTGTCGCGATAGTTAGCACGTGCTAATAGCACGAGCGAAGAGATAATCTTCGGAGAGATAGGATCCCCGACAGTGAGTAAACCGTCCCCCCAACTCCGCACAGAAGTGGACAAGCCGATGGCGCCCCACACCCCGGCCGCGGCGCCTGCCGGGCACCGCCGGTTCCTCGTCAAGCTCACGATCATCGCCACGCTGGGTGGTCTGTTGTTCGGTTACGACACCGGAGTCATCTCCGGTGCCCTGCTTTCGCTGCGCGAGGACCTGAACCTGACCTCGATGCAGGAAGGTGTCGTGGTCAGCTCCCTGCTCTTCGGCGCCATGTTCGGCGCCCTGCTCGGCGGCAAGATGGCCGATAAGCTCGGGCGCCGGGGCAGCCTGCTGATCTGTGCGGGCCTGTTCCTGTTCGGCGCCCTCGGCAGTGCGCTGGCCCCGGATGTCACGATCATGGTGATCGCCCGCATCGTGTTGGGCCTGGGCGTCGGTGCAGCCTCGGTGACCGTGCCGGTGTTCCTCGCCGAGATGGCACCGGCGGATCGCCGCGGCCGGATGGTGACCATCAACGAACTGATGATCGTCACGGGTCAGTTCCTGGCGTTCGCGATCAACTCGCTGCTCGATCAGCTCATCGACGACCCACACGTGTGGCGGTGGATGCTCGGGGTGTCGATGGTGCCGGCGGTCGTGCTGCTGATCGGGATGTGCGTCCTGCCGGACTCGCCGCGCTGGTACGCGATCAAGGGCCGTCTGACCGAGAGCCGTCACGTCCTCGACCTGAGCCGACCCGAGCGGGAGGCCGCCGAGGAGTACCAGGTCATCGTCACGCACGCCGAGAGTGAACTCCTGCGTGACCGCGGTGCCGCGCTGCGCGATCTGCGCGCGTTCCCGTGGATGCGGCGGCTGCTGCTGATCGGTATCGGCCTGGCCGTCGCCTCGCAGGCCACCGGCGTCAACACGATCAACTATTACGCACCGACGATCCTCGAATCGACCGGACTCGGCGCCAGTGCCGCACTGATCCTCACCATCACCGTCGGTGCCGTCTCCATCGTCGGCACCATCATCGGCATCGTCCTGCTCGGCCATTTCAACCGCCGGCCGCTGCTGTTGACCGGCTTCAGTGGAATCGTCGCCGCTCATATCGCGTTGGCGCTGGTCTTCCTGCTCCCTGATTCGATGATGCGCACCTACGCGGTGCTGGGCGCGATGTTGCTGTTCATGTTCTTCATGCAGACCTTCGTCGGTATCGGCACCTGGCTGCTGCTGTCGGAGATCTTCCCGATGACCATCCGCGGCTTCGCGATGGGCGTGGCGGTGTTCATGCTCTGGACCGCGAACACGATCATCTCGTTCGTCTTCCCGATCATCAACGCCGCACTCGGCTCCACCGGCACATTCGCGATCTTCGCCGTGATCAACGTGATCTCACTGACCTTCCTCGCCAAGACACTGCCGGAAACCCGCGGTCGCACACTCGAGGAACTCGAGGACGACTTCCGCAACCACGGCGCCCGGATCACCGCCTGAGAACGCGCACCCCACCACACCACGACGACCACCGCACTCGCACGAACTTCTCTCGGCGAAAGGAGAACTCCGATGACATCCCCCACGCGCCCGTGCACGACGGTGCACCCATACTCGTCGCCCGGCGCGAGCGCATCCGACGTCATCGCTTTCGCGCGCGAAACCGCCTTCAACCGCGCCAAACCCGAACCGATCTACTACCAACTCGGCGAATCCATCATGCGCGCACTGCATCAGCGGCGGATACCCCCTGGGTCACCGCTGCCCTCCCATCGCGCACTCGCCGGGCAGTGGCGGGTCACCCTCGCCACCGTCCGCTCCACGATCAACTACCTCGACATCCGCGGCTACCTGCACTGGGCAGGGCAGCGGACGTACCTCGTCGAACCACAATCCGCGGCCGCATCCCCCCGTTCCCCATAGCGGTAACGCACCACACATCACCGCAACCGAGAGAAAGAAAAGAGAAGCATCATGGCTCGTTTGACCGGACAGGTCGCCTTCATCACCGGCGCCGCCCGCGGCCAGGGCCGCGCCCACGCGGTCCGGCTCGCCGAGGACGGCGCCGACATCATCGCCGTCGACATCTGCGCCCCCCTCACCAGCACCGCCTACGACATGAGCACCGAAGAGGACCTCGCCGAGACCGCCCGCCTGGTCGAAAAGCACGGCAGCCGCGTCGTCACGGCCGTCGCCGACGTCCGCGACCCAGCCGCACTGAAAACCGCCCTCGAACAGGGCGTCGCCGAACTCGGCGGTCTCGACATCGTCATCGCCAACGCCGGCATCGCCGCCTTCTCGCTCGGCCACCTCATCGACGAACAGGAGTGGGCCGAGACCATCGACATCAACCTCTCCGGGGTCTGGCGCACGGTCAAACTCGCCGTCCCGCACCTGCTCGAGCGAGGCAAGGGCTCGATCATCCTCACCTGCTCGTGCGCAAGCGTGCAAGGACCATCGCACCTGGCGCACTACACCGCCGCGAAACACGGCGTCCTCGGACTGGTCAAAACCTTCGCCAACGAGCTGGGCCCGCACAACATTCGCGTCAACGGTCTGATGCCCACCCAAGTAGACACCCCGATGATCATGCACGAAGGCGTCTACTCGTTGTTCCGTCCAGACCTCGAGCACCCGACGAAGGACGACTTCGTCGGGCCCAGCCAGGCCGGGAACGTCCTCCCAGTGCCGTGGGTCGAGCCCGTCGACGTCGCCAACGCCGCCGCCTTCCTCTGCTCCGACGAAGCCCGCTACATCACCGGCGTGGCTCTGCCCATCGACGCGGGAACACTGATCAAACGGTGACCACCCGCAGTGGCGCCGATGCCCACCATCCGCACCACTGTGAGCCTCCAACGGTGGGGTCCACCCTGAAACGGTGGGTCCACCCTGAGGAGGTTGTGCGGCCAACACAGGGCCAGTAAATCAACGTGAAGGATCTGGCGCGAAGCAGCAAATAGCCCCCGGAGCGGCGGGCACGACCAGCAGGTGTTCTGCTGGTCGTGCCCGCCCAGGGTCTACCGAAACTGTGACCGCGAGAAGTCGAAAACGACTGTCATGGCTGGAGTATGCACCCACGCGCCGCCGCTGACGATCAGGTCGTGCGCGATTGCACTCAGTTCCGGAGAGACGGGGTAGTCGATCCAGCTGAACTGCGACATCGTTCGAGTATGAACGGACAGAGCTCAACTGCGGGGAACTGCGTGCGACAGACGGCGAGGGCCTTGTCAAGGGACATGAGGGCGTCCCTGTAGGCGGACAGGTGGTGTCCCTGTGCGCGGACAGCTGATCTCCCTGTCGGCGGTCAGCTGATCTCCCGCACCATCAGGTCA
>NZ_JARJBD010000200.1:0-5824 GCF_029269925.1 Rhodococcus sp. T2V | reverse complement strand
TGAAAGACAAATTCGGTATTCGCAACCTCCCCGACCTCGGTCCCACCCCGAACCAACGCGTCCCGGCGCCCACACACACCGACGACCGGCCATGAGTACACACCCACTGCCGCAACGACATCGACGACCTGCACGCACACGGAACCCGCGTCCTCGACATAGCCGAGTCCTCGACATAGCCGAAGGAGTTCTGATCGCGCTGCGACGCTGCACATCCGGAGGCGATCACCGAACCGATCCAGGACGCGGGCCGCGACCACATCCCACCGTTTGCCCTCGCACACACCCTCATCACCCTCGCCATCGGCAAGAACATTGCCCACGACGCGCACCCCACCGCCTCCGCGGCCGCGAAAAGGGCACTGGGTCACTCCCCACCCCGCCAGCACCAGGAGCACCGTCATGACCACCCGGCACATCACCAGCGACCACGAACAGATCCGCCACTGGGTCCAAATCCACCACGGGGCACCGGCCCGCGTGGCTAGCACAACCAGTGCCCTCGGTAGGAATCAACTACGGATCGACTTCCTAGGCATCCGCCACCCCGACCTCGAACACCTCGACTGGCACGACTGGTTCGCCGCCTTCGACGCCCAATCACTCGCCCTGAGCTACACCGACAGCCACCAACCCGCGGTTCCGGACCCGTGGGAACTGGTGCACCGCTCCCGATAACTGTAGCCACTCCCGGGCACGGCTCGACCCGGTCAGCGGATCGGACAGGCCCTGATGTCGCCGGACCGCGGCAGCTGTAATGCCGCGTCACGCGAGCCGAGAGGTCGACACGGCACCGGCTTTCCCGCTTCCTCGTCCCCGGTCCCGGGTACCCGGGACCGGGGACCTCGGGACCCGGTCCCCATCCCTACGACAGAAGGCGTGTTGACTGTGCCGGCGAAACACAAACAGGACCACCACACCTCACCGGTGCCGATCCGACGGTGGCCCGAGAGCCCGCCACCACCGATCGGCGGCACCGAGGTCCACGGCGGACGCACTCTGGTCACACAACCGCACCTGACGCTGCAGTTGGTGCGGATCACCGCATTCGAGACCGGGTTGAACGTGCACCTGGCACTGACCGCCGAGGGGCGCTCGGCGGTGGCGGCGCGGATGCAGGCCCGCCCCCTCACCGATGCCCGCGACAGTTCCGCGCGGTGGTCGTACCTCGATGTCTGGATCGGCACCGAACAGCTCGCGGTCGCCGACCCCTACCGCACCCGCCCCGATGTGCGCGCCGAGGAGGGCGGGATGTGCATCTACCGCACCGAACCGCACTACTGGATCCCTGTACCCCCGCCCACCCCGTTCCTGACGATCGCCGCCGAATGGACTCAGATCGGACTCGAACCCGTCGTCACCACACTGAACCTCACCGACCCCGCAGCTGATCATTTCCCACCATCCGTCGACTCCGACTCCGGTCCACAGACTGCTGACGAGCCGGCACAGCACCAACAAGGACAGTGATGGCAATGTCGATCGAGGACGGGCCCGGCAACACCCTGAGCCCCAGTGAAAGTGTCGACCCCGATGAGATACGCAACAACGACGGCGATGAGACGGTCGACCCACCCGAGGGGTGGAGTGCAGCCGACAAGTTCGGCACCACCCTCCGGGAGGAGCGCGAAGGCGAATCACTCGATGATCGACTGGCCGAGGAAGAACCTGATGTACTGGCCAGGGAAGCCGTCGACACGCTGCCACCGGACAGCGCGGCCGACCCCATCACCGACATCGACGGCCTCAACCTTCCCGCCGTCGACGACGACAGCGAGGATGAGGACGAGGACGATATCGGTCGGCGCCCTCACGGCTCGATCAGTGGATCGCCGGACGACGGTACCGCGATCCATCCGGTCGTGGAGTAGCCCGACTCGGATCGAAAGCGGCGCCCCGAGCTTCGCTTTCGGTGGGCTACTCGTCCTCATCGGCCCCTCCATGTCCAAACCGGTCTTGACAAGATCGACTGGTCCACTGGCCTGCTCGTCGGTGGAATCGTCACCTACGTCGGTGTCCTCGAACACCTCGGCGCCGTCGACTTCCTCACGAGGCGACGCCGTTGCCAGCCTGCGGATCCCGCTGCTCGCCGCCCTGCTGGGCATCGTCCGGGGTCTCGTGTCGGCCTTCACCTCGACCATGGGCCTGCTCGCGGCGCTCGTCCCACTCGCGCTCGCGCTCGTCGTCACCGAAACCTCCCGGATGGGCACTGATCTGCGCACTGGCGATCTGCGTCTCCATCGTCGATGTCTCCCCGTTCTCCACCGTAGGAGCCACCCTCGTCAGTTCCCCCGGGGCCGACAGTGCACGCCCACGAATGACGAAGCTCCTGATGGGGCGTGTCGCTCGTCGTGATCGGACCCATCGCTCTGGTAGGCGACCTGGTCGTTCCTCCATGCTCGTCTGATTCGCAAGAACTCGTGCCCGGCGCGGCCAATACAACACCATTGGCTGACGACCCGACACGAGGAAGGCCACGCATCGAATACCCGGTGCGTGGCCTTCCTCGTGATCCGTGAAACCTCACGATGCGTGAACTATGGTGACCGCTTCGCTATGAACGCAATCATGCCTTCCTTCTGATCCTCGAGGTCGACTGGAACACCTCGCACTCCCCACCGGAAGCATGCGTGTTGACCTCGTGCTGGCGGCACTCGGTACCTCGACGTCATGGTGGCGGTCGGGGCATCAGCGAACTCGACGAGCATCCGCGGCTTGCCCCCTCGCACGGAGAATCAGCCGGGCGTGGTCGCCGCAAACATCGGATATGTGCCGAGCAGGGCAGATTTCTTTCTCTTCGATATGACACTTTCCTGATTGGCTCGTGATCGATCGGGGTATTTGGATCTCTGACCAAGCGGAAGTGGCGCCCGCCGAAGGCGGGACCGCGTTTCGTCACTCGAGGAAGATCAGGAGAACCCGATGCGTAAGACGATTGTTGCCACCCTCACCGCGACCATCCTCACCTTCGGTGGTGCCGGACTCGCACAGGCCGCCACGCCAGAGGCCGCCCATGCCCCAGCCGCCACCCAGCAGGCGCAGGACGATTCCACCGACACCGACGACGGTGGCGACAACACCGGACTGTGGGGTCTGCTCGGCCTGGCCGGTCTGCTGGGACTCGCCGGCCTCAAGCGCCGCAACGAAACCCGCACACCCACGCCACCGGCCACGACCACCACCACGTACGGCACCGATCCCACCGCCCGTAGAACGGAGTTCAACCCCCACCCGGCACATGGGGCGTCGAGGCGTAACCCCGACGCCCCGTGTACCGCCGAGCAGGCCCGGCCGGCCGGGCCTCGCGCAGGAGATCGCCGGTATACCCGGTGAAACTCACGACTGCATCGGCCCGGGCGGGAGCGTCGCAGGCCCTGCGCCTCGCTTCGTGTCGTAGGTTCATCGCCGTCGACGCAGCTCACCCAGATGCTGACTTCCCTCACATGATCACAACATGAGGTGAGAGGGCATGATCGAACGCACCCGCGGGTCACATCGCTGCAGGTGAAAGACGGTGACACCAACCCGGACGGTCAGATCGTGAACCGCGCCATCCCCTGCGACTTTCGTCCCGCTGATATCCATCACTGAGCCGACATCACACCGACACGCACGACAGACAGTCTGCTTCGGCACACAGGATGGTGATTGCGTATAGGACAGTCGGGGTATCTGGATTCCTGTCCGAGCGGAGGTGGCATCACCGAGGTAGGGGAAAACGCCTCCGTCAGTCAGAAAAGGGCCACCCACCCGGTGCGTCACCGCAGCGAATGTGAGTTGCAGATGTCGCACCCCGCACCGGAACGGTCGAGCACAGGAGAATGTCATGGAAAAAGCGCTGATCTTCGCAACCGGGGTGGCCGTGGGCTTCGTCGCGGGTACCCGGGCCGGCCGCCAGACCTACGAGAAGATGAGGAATCAGTCCCTCGAGCTCTGGCACAACCCCACCGTGCAGGAGAAGGTAAGTGACGCGGCGCACGTCGTGAAGGACAAGGCCCCACAGGTGCAGCAGAAGGTCGGTGCGTTGGCGAAGAAGGCCACCCATCGCGGCCACACCACCAGCGCGGACATCGACTCCGGCACCGCAGCCGCGGACGTCCACTCGAGCACCGCAGGACCGCGGGACAGGGCGGCCGTGGTCGCAACTCCGGCGGTCACCGAGCCGACCGTTCCACCGGCGACGACCGCGGGCAGACACACCCTCGATCCGGGCTGAGCCGCCTCCCGGACGGAATCGGTCGACCGGTCCGTGCCCGCCGGGCATCATTTCACGACCGCCACGCTCACCCGCAGGTACCGAGCGAGTGGTTGGCTCGTATCCGCAGGTCGGGCACGTGCGAGACGTAGGCGCCGCCGGGTCAACGACTACGGCGATCTCCTGCGTGACCGGTGCGATGTCCACCCTTCGCTTGTTCAGATGCCCATACACCGTGGTGTGCGGCACTGTCAGCATGTCGGCACTCTGGGCGACGGTGTGCTCGCCCGCATCGGACAGGCGGTGAGCGAGTGCTGGTTCGAGTTCAGTTTCGATGGTCGGCCGCCCTTGCGGCGGTTCGGCCTTGCGGGCGGTGTTTCCGATCGCCACACGCGAGGTCCGCGGCCATGCTGAACCGAGGCGTGAGGTGGGGGTACTCACCCGCTGCTGCAGTTGCGGCAATGGAGGACGCCAGCACACGAGCCCCGAACCCGGGTGGTGATATCATGTGATATCAAGGAGGTTGTCATGTCCGACTTTTTGATCCGCAACTTTCCCGCGGAGGACCTGGCGCTGCTCGATGAGCACGCTGCCCGCCTTGGGATCTCGCGCACCGAATTCCTGCGTCGTCAGCTGCAGCAGGAGGCGCGTCGCACCGCCACCACGGTGTCGACCGCCGACCTGGTGCGGTTCACCCAAGACTTCCCCGACCTGGCCGACGACGAAGTCATGCGCGACGCCTGGGCATGAGTGACCCCACGTGGCTCATCGACAAGTCGGCGATGGTGCGCCTGGGCACCAGCCCGGACGCCGAACAGTGGGCCAATCGAATCCAGCGCGGTCTCGTCCACATCTGCACCGTCACGTTGCTCGAGGTCGGCTATTCGGCCCGTACCGCCCATGATCTGACGCGGGGACGGCGCACTCCACCGCTATCGGCCATGCCCCTGGAGTATTCGACACCCGCGATCGAAGACCGTGCCCTGGAGGTGCAACGGCAACTGGCAGAACGGGGTCAACATCGCGCACCGTCGATCCCGGATCTGCTCATCGCGGCGACCGCGGAGATCGGCAACCGAGTGGTTCTGCATCTGGACAAGGACTTCGACCTGATCGCGGCGATAACCGGCCAACCACTCGAACGACTGGTGACCTAGCGGTCCGGACAGGTGCCCCGCCCGGTCTCCACCACGAGTGGCCGCGGACGTACGGGCGCCGGCGACGGGTGCTCGGGTCGGGTCGTGTCGCTGTGCTCGGGGCCGATCACGGCCCGGCCGCCGGCAACCTCACCTGGCTCCGGAGGTGAACGGGTGCACCACCCCACCGCATCTGGCTGCGGCGGTCGGGCCGGACTCGCCGCTTGACGTCGCCCCCCGGGGTTGTGACGAACCTGTCGTCGAGCCGTGCGGGTGGATTGTCCCCGTTCGGCGAGGACACAGAGTTTCCGCTGCCGGCGGAGTCGTTGCCGTACGCGCATCCGCACACGGTGATCAAACCGCTGACCATGCGACAGACGAGGGGCCCTGCACCGGATCGGTGCAGGGCCCCTCTTCGGTGAGTTGCGGGGGTCTACTGCGGGAGCAGTCCCTTGTTCGCGTCGATGAGCTGCAGGATCTGGGGATCGATCGC
>NZ_JARJBD010000020.1:0-138879 GCF_029269925.1 Rhodococcus sp. T2V | reverse complement strand
ATGCTCGAACACCATTTTCGGCACATCATCGACTCCCAGACCGGAGCATTCTCCCGCACCGTCAACCCCCACCGCCTCGATAAATCAGCGGGCTCCTAGGCCCGCGCTGCGAAGTGGTGCGCGCGACGGAGGATGTCGTGGGCACGGGCGAGTTGCGGCGGATGCCCGCCGTGCGTGACATGGCTACCGTCCGGGCCCAGTCGCTCGATCGTCGACTCGGCCCAGGAGATGTCGTCCGAGTCCGGCCCCATCGCGGTGTTGATCACGGGTACCTGCTCGTTCGCGAGCGTCAGTTTTCCGGTCATCCCCATCTCGCGGGCAAGTCGAGTGTCGTCCCGGACGATCTCGGCGCTCTGCGCCAGCGTCGGCCCGTCGATCGGAGCCGCGATCCGGGCCGCCCGGCTGGCGTTGACGAGGCGGGACCGGGCGTATGCCAACGCCATCGGGGTTCGTCCGGCGCCGGTGTCGCGGCAGTAGTCGCCGATCCCGAACGCGAGTCGCGCGACGGGAGCGGTGCGAGCAATGTCGTTCACGGCGACGACGGCCTCCGCCGATTCGATGAGAGCGACCACCGGGACACCGGGGATCTCCGCGGCGGTGTCCCGGACCTGATCGGGTGCTTCGGTTTTCGACAGCATCAGCCCTCGCAGCCCGGGCAGGCTACGGATCGCGTCGAGGTCGCGCTGCCAGTGCGGGGTGGTTGCGTCGTTGATCCGCACCCAGCCCGGGTTCCGTTCGAGCCACGCGGCGGCGACGGCACGACCCTCGTCCTTCGCGGCGAACGGCAAGCCGTCCTCGAGGTCGAGGATCAGCGCATCGGCGCCGGAGGCCGCCGCCGCGGCGAGAACTTCGCTCCCGACCGCAGGAACCAGGAGCCAACTTCGCGCCATCGCGAGGTCGATCTCGCTGTGCTGGGCTGCCTCGACACTCATGCTGTTCTTTCCTCGGCCATACCGGGGAGTCTGCGCTTCACCGGGAGGCGGCACACTCGACGAAGCGGAGTGCAGCGAAGGGGTACGGACACCGATTCGTCAGGTGCGGCGCCGACCGGCGCGGTCAACCTCAGAAGTCGAAGCCCCAATTGGCCGGGTTGAAGACGACGCGGTACCAGACGGCGGTGGCCGAGTCGAACGTGCACGGCACGATCACGACCCCGGACGTCTGTTCGAGCGCCGCGGCCTTCCCGCAGAAGTACTCCGCGCCTTCGCCGGACGTCTCGGCACGGTAGACGGGTCCGACGTGCCACGGTTCGGCACCCGCGGTACCGGCGCCGACGGTGGCTCCGAGGACGAGAGGTGCGGACAGCATCCCGGCCAGTGCGGCGGCACGCCGGGCGGACTTCTTCTGCACGAGAGCTCCTTCGTGGGCGAAACACGACAGTTCTGCGTGGTTAGTTCGCATAAGAAGCGTCGGACGTTACCGCGGTGCTGCGGCCCTCTCCTCGAACACCTCGCTCGACCCGTTCTGCGCGGCGAGCGCGCGGGCTCTGTCCAGGGCCTCCTGGGCGGCCGCCTTCACCGTCGCGGGATCCTCGGCTGTCGCAGGTACTTCGATCGGTGCGGGCGTCTCGACGGCGTCGGGAGTCTCCGCGAGATCGGGGGTTTCGACGGCATCAGGGGTCTCTACTGCGTCCGGCGTCTCCACTGCGTCCGGCGTCTCCACGGCGTCCGGCGTCTCCACCGCGTCCGGCGCGTCCACGGGGTCGGGAGTCTCGATTGCCGGTGCGGGCGCCTTGGTGACGGGAGGTACCTCGACGGGCGCTGTGCCACCCTTCTTCAGATACTGGCCGCACACCGGCCACGCGCCGGGGCCTTGGGTTTTCAATACGTTCTCGGCGACCCGGATCTGCTCGGCCTGACTGGCTTCCGAGGGCACTCCGGTTCCGCCGTGGGATTTCCAGGTTTCCGGTGTGAACTGCAATCCGCCGTAGAACCCGTTTCCGGTGTCGGTGGTCCAGTCGCCGCCGCTTTCGCACTCCGCGACTTCTTCCCAGTCGTGCGGCGCGCCGAACGCGGTTCCCGCGCCCAGCCCCAGTAGAATGGTGGCGGCCGCGCCGATCAGGGCGATCCAGCCGAAGGTGCGTTTCTCCATGTTGCGAGTGGTCATGCTGGCTCAATCCTCTCCGCGCTTGCGGACGCGGCACGCCGGCGACGACACGTCGATTGCCGGCCATCCTGTCGGTGCCTCGTCCCGCGCCTCGAAGGTGTCGGGATCACGAACCCGCGTCGGCAGATTTGCAGCGGCGGGCCCCCGAACGTGGCCTCCTCCCGAAATTCACACGGCATGAACAAGGTACGGATGTTCGACTATTGAGAAACGCGAGTGAAAATTGTGTAGTTCTGAGGTTTCGATACCGGTTCGAGTCCATGTCGTGACAATTCCGACATCTGCTGAACAGGTATGCGAATGCTGGATGACGGTGCAGTGAACGGACGCTCCCGTCCGTCGACGGTGGCGGTGAACTGGCTACCCTGGAGATCCCGACACCGCCGGAGTCCACCGGCGCGGACGAACAGGACAGTGCCGACATGTCGCATTCCTCAGCCGATCCGTGGCGCTCGAGCACCACCCTGGCGCGTTTGCGGGCCGGCCTGGCCGCCCTGGGTCCCGGGGAGCAGCGGGTCGTACTCGCCGAGCCTGCGGCGGTCGTGGAGTTGTCGACGGCGGAAGTCGCGGCGGCGTCGGTACGTCCCCGGCGACGGTGGTGCGGGCGTGCCAGCGATTGGGTTTCCGCGGATTCCAGCATCTTCGGCTCGAACTGGAGCGTGTTACAACGGATTCCGAGCACTCGGCGGCCACCCCGGTGGACACGGCATTCGCGGCCGCCGCCCAGGCGCTCACCGCGACCCGCGCGACCATCGATCCCGCAGGGTTCGCCGCCGTCGTGGATCTGATCGTGCGGCCTCGGCAAATACTTTTGGTGGGCAACGGATTTTCGACCCCGCCGATCCAGGATGCCCCGTTGCGGTTCACCACCGCGGGGCGCAGCGTGGAGACGCCGCTCGACATCCTGGGGCAGCAGTTCTCGGCGCGGATCAGCCAGTTGTCGCAAAATTTCTCTCGGACGCGAACCTACTGTCCGGCGCTGTGTCCGACCACGGCTTCGCGAGCGCCGACGACGGTGAGCACGTGGGTCGGGATCGGCTGGCGGACAGGTCATCCGGAGCCAGCATCCTCCCCGTGCTGCCGTCCGACATCGAAGTGACGTCGACGGACAGCGCGGGCACCACCCCGGGGATCACGATGTCGTCACTCTTCGGGCGCGACCCGAGCGACGTCGTCGCGTCCTGCCGCGGGACCGAATTCCGTTGTGCGGTCCACGGAACCCGGCCGGTAGTCGGCGACCGCGCCGGGCTGACGATCCGCCGAGCCCTGTTCTACCCGGCCCCGACGGAGGCCGACGTGCCGCTCGCTACCGGTGCGGCGGCGCTCGCAGGATCGCCGCGATGAGCGAGGCGACCCGATTGGCGCTGGTCCGCCACAGCGGTGCCGCGCATCGTCAACGGCGCGGTCTGCGAGATCGAATGGGCGCGCGTGTGGCGGGTCCTGTCGGTCAACCGCACCATCTCCCACAGTGTCGCGGACCCGGCATAGTCCTTCGCCCGATCGTGGGCGCCAGCCGCCACAATCCGGCGGCGGCGAGCACGTGCCACAGCGCGTGGCCAAGCAGGAGACTGTCGTCCACGGCGCCGAGCAGCGCCCCGAATGCGATAAGCACTGCCGCGACGACCGTCGTGCGCCGCAACTCCGGTCGGACGCGGGCGCGTTCGAGGCAGAGTCCCACTGCGGCCGCGGCGAGCAATGCCTGCACGATCGTCGACGCCGTCGGGCCGGCAGCCACTGTGGGAATCATCAGGAACGGAACAGCGAGCCACCACCCCGGCGACATCCGACGGCCGAACCGATCGGACGCGGCGTCTACGGCGATGTACGCGAGCAACGTCGCGATCGGGATGTCGTGCGCGTATCCCTGCCACGACGGGTCGGGTCCGTGCTGGACGAGCGACCCGAGACCGACCGCGACGACGAGCAGGCCGTAGGTGACGGACGGCGCGTCGCGCCGGCGACCCGCGAGGACTGCGAGGCCGGCGACCACGAAGGCCAGGCTGGTGACAGCGGCCGCGTGCTGCCCGATGAAGCCTCCCATCGTCCGAGGCTTTCAAAGAGGTCGCCGCACCGCAATCGCGACGGAGCGCTCGTGCAGAAAATGGATCCAGGCGCGCCGGCACGGAGGACAAAACCTTCCAGTCGGACTTTTTCTGTGGCATCGTCCCCACCCCGCGGTCCTCGAGGCCGTGGACAGTGCGGTGCGGCACCGGGTCGCCGTTTCGGCACGTATCGTCGATCTGCTCCAACGCCACGCCGCGGACCGCACGTCGTTCGGGTGGCGGGACGCCCGGACACTGAAGCGTCTCCTGCGGAAGATTCACACACCCTGACGGTCGGCACCCCGCTGTGCAAGACTCGAATACGCACGGACGGCAGTGGTGCGCCGGACCATGGTGATGCGGAGGGCGTGATGTCCCGATCGGTACCCGGAGTTGGTCCGGACGACGTGGGGCACACGGCGTACGCGCGGGTGCGCGCCGGCCAGGTGAATGCGGTTCAGGCCGCCCTCGAGGACCACACGGGACGCCTGGACTGGCCGCGAGAGCAGATCGAGCGCTACCGGACCGCCCGGCTGCGGGCCTTCCTCTCGCACGCCCGTGAGCGGTCGCCGTTCCACGCCCGGCGACTGCGCGGGCTTGATCCGTCGACGGCCACGGTCGCCGACCTGGCATCGCTGCCGATGATGACCAAGCAGGACGCGCAGGACGAGTGGAATTCGATCGTCACCACTCGTGACCTCGACCGCGAGCGTGCCGAGCGGATTCTGGCCGAGCAGCAATGGTTTTCGTACACCTCGAGCGGCGAACAGGTCTTCAGCTCGGGTGGGTCGAGCGGGGTCCGCGGCGTCTACGTCTGGGATTGGCAGTTCACCGTGTCGGCCGCGTGCCTGGCCTGGCGGGTACAGGCGCGGGAGGAACGGCGGGCGCCGGTGCGGTCTCCGTCGCGTCTGGCCGTGCTGGCGGCCGGGATCCCTCCGCACGCGAGCACCCCACTGTTCGATGTGCCGACCGCACCGGGGATGGAGACCGTCGTGATCCCGGCGGGCGCACCGTTCGACGAGATCGTCGCCGCGGTCGCCGCGGCCAGGCCCACGCACCTGGTCGGTTATGCGTCGGTGATCGGACGGCTTGCCCGGGCCGCCCTGGCCGGTGATCTGCAGGTCGGCCCCGTCCGGGTGAGCACCAATTCCGAGCCACTGCTGGACGAGGACAGGCACGCCATCGACGAGGCCTGGTCGGCAACGATCCACAACCTCTGGGGGTCGACCGAGATCGGTGTGCAGGCAGTGGGTTGCGGACACGGTGAGGGTCTGCACGTGTGCGAGGACGAGGTCGTGCTCGAACGCGTCGACGACAGTGGCGCCCTGGTCGCCGCCGATGCGCCGGCCGCGCGAACGCTCGCCACGGGCCTGGCCAACCGGACGTTTCCCTTCATCCGCTACGACCTCGGCGATCAGGTCACGTTGCTCCCCGGGACCTGCCCGTGCGGAAGTGCCTTCGTACGCGTCGCCGACATCGGCGGGCGGCGCGACGACGATTTCCGATACGGGACGAAGACGGTGCCCGCGAGCACGTTTCGTTACGTCCTCGGCGCAGATCCGCGTGTCTCCGAGTATCAGGTCAGGCAGACCGTCGACGGTGCGGACATCTTCGCGGTCGGCGACCCCGACGTCGCCCGGCTGACGTCGGCTGTCGCCGGGGCGTTGCGCCGGCAAGGATTGTCCGATCCACAGGTCCGGATCGAGGTCGTCGACCACCTGCAGCGTCATCAGGCGAGCGGGAAACTGCAGCGGTTCATCGCACTGCGGTAGCGCGCAATCGGTTCGCGGCACCCGCCCGGTCGGCCGGGCCGGACAGGGGTCGCCATTCTTCACCCCAGGGTGTCTGTCGCTGCGGCCGCTCCCGTCCGACGATGGTCGTACACGGTCACCCAGTCGAGGAGCAACGATGACGGACAGTGATTTCGGGGCAGTCAGCGAAGACGCCACAGGCGCAGTCTCCGACGGCACGGATCTGAATCGCGTTCACGCCGAGATCGCCCGCCTCGACGCGGAGATCCTGGACGCGGTCAATCGCCGCCTCGTTCTCGCACAGCTCGCGGCCCGTACCCGGGTCGAGTCCGGTGCACCGATGGTCGCGCTCGGCGGGGAGACCGACGTGATCCGCCGCTATCAGGACGAATTGGGCCCCCGAGGTTCGCTGCTGGCGCTGGAATTGCTCCGGCTGGCGCGGCCACCCTTTTCGTCGACGTACCGAACACGGTAGCCGCACCGACACTCACCTCGGTCGACACCGATCGCGAGAGCAGTGCCCAGCAGTCTTCGCGACGCTGGGCACTGTTCGCCTGTCCGGGGTGATTCAGCGCCGTCACGTGGGGAAACCAGGCCAAATGTGGTAGGCATCACACTCGCGACGCCGAAGTTGCCGCGTTCACCCGTCGCATTCGGCACCGGCCGAGCCTCTTCGGGTGCATCGTGAAGTCCATGCGCGATTTCCGATTCTCGTTCAACATTTTCGGTTTCGACTCCCGAGATGCCCTTCTCGACCGATGCCGGCACGGCGAGAGCGCCGGCTACGACACCGTGTTCGCCGCCGACCACCTCGGCGCCCCGGCACCGTTCCCCCTCCTGGTGGCCGTCGCCGGGGCCACCGGACTGCGGGTCGGAACTCTGGTGCTCAACGCACCGTTCTGGAACGCCGCCCTGCTCGCTCGTGAGATCGCGACGACGGACATCCTCACCGACGGAAAGCTCGAGATCGGTCTCGGTGCCGGGCACATGAAGTGGGAGTTCGACGCCGCGGGTATCGAATGGAAGCCGTTCGGCAGCCGAGTCGAGCAGTTGTCGGAGTTGGTCGACGGCCTCCGCACGTCCTTCACCACGGACTTCGACGAGCTACCCGAGGGCCGCACTGTGCCACGACCGTTGCAGCGGCGTGGATTCGGCGGCTCGGGTCCACCCCTGATCATCGGCGGTACCGGGGACCGTGTGCTGCGGATCGCGGCCGCGCACGCCGACATCGTCGGTGTCGCGGGCACATTCCAGATTCCGGGGCGACCCCCCGGCACATTCCGCCTCGCCACCGCGGACGAGGTGGCCGAGCGAATTCGCTTCGTAAGGAACCTCGCCGGTGCGAGAGCCGAGGACATCGAGTGGCATCTACTGGTCCAGTTGGTCGTCGAGACGGACGACCGCCGAGCCGCGGCGAACGAGATCGCGGACCGGCTCGGCGGCACCATGGCGGTGGAAGACGTCCTCGGCACCCCGTACGTCCTCGTGGGAACCGTGGAGGAGATGGCCGAGCAACTCCGGAGCCATCGGGAGCGTTACGGCTTCTCGTACGTCACCGTCCACGAACCGTATCTGGAGGTGTTCGCCCCCGTGATCCGTCGACTCCGCGAACAGAGTTGACGGACAACGACTCACGGCGTGTTGATGTACTCCTGGATGGCCTGCTGCGCCTTGGGGTTGCCCTGTCCCATACCGACGATCGCACCGGTGATCGCGCCGATCGGCGTGCCGATGATGCAGCCGGCGAGACTGCCCGGGAACATCGAGACGCATCCGACGCCGAGACCGATGAGCGCACCGATCGCGGTGCCGGCCGCTCCCCCGTTGGCCCAGCCGACGCCGAGTTCGTTGAGCATGTTCTCGAGGGCCTTCTGCTTGTCCACCTCGTGCCGACCGGGGATCGCCAGGGCCGGCGTTCCCGTGTTCGGCACGACGGGGTCGGCATGCGCCGTGCCCGCTCCGAGTGTCACCGTCGCTGCGACGAGGACCGACGCTGCCGATTTCTTGATCAAGTTCATCGCGATCCCACCCTGCTGAAGAAGGAAAAACCGGTTCCGACTGTAACCTGCGGCTGCATCATCGGTGGCGAAACCGCGGCATCGGAAGAGTACCGCGGTGAGCGCCCGTCGGCACGGGTGAAAGCCGTCAGTTCACGCGCCGGTTGAACAGTCTTTTCGCCCAGAGGTAGCCAAGCAGCGCGATGCCGGCGCTCCAGCCGACCGCGAGCACTGCGCTGCTGCCGACGGGACCGCCGAGAAGCAGTCCGCGGACGGTCTCGATGACGGGGCTGAACGGCTGGTACTCGGCGAACCACCGGAGACCGGCCGGCATCGAGTCGGTGGGGACGAACCCACTGCCGAGGAATGGCAGCAGTATCAGCACCATCGGGAGGTTGCTCGCCGTTTCGACGCTCTTGGACACCAGCCCGAACGCAACGGACAGCCAAGTGAGCGCGAACGTGAACATCGCGAGCACCGCCGTCGCCGCTACCCACTCGCCGAGTCCGGCGGTGGGCTGGAAACCGATGAGCACGGCGACACCGACGACCAGCACGAGGCTGATCAGTGTCTGGATCATGCTGCCGATGACGTGCCCGGTCAGCACGGACACCCGTGCGATGGCCATGGTCCGGAACCGGGCGATGATGCCCTCGGTCATGTCGGTGGCGACCGAGATCGCGGTTCCCTGGGCGGCGCTGGCCACGGTCATCAGGAGGATTCCGGGTGCCACGTAGTCGATGTAGGCGCCACGTCCGCCGTCGGGATCGCCGAGTCCCGCTCCCAGCGTGCCGCCGAACACGTACACGAAGAGCAGGAGGAGGATGATCGGCATCCCGACGAGGAGCACCGTCACCGACGGGTACCGGATCATGTGCCGGAGGTTGCGTCGCAGCATCGTCGCCGAATCGCTCAGCGCGTAACCCATGGTCGTCATCGCACGCTCTCTTTCCTGGTTGCGGCGCGCTCGGTGAGCGCGAGGAAGACGTCGTCGAGATCGGGTGTGTGGACGGTCAGGTTCTCGACCTCGATCGACGCGTGATCGAGCCGATCGAGCAGCGCGCGCAGCGATTGCACGCTGCCGTCGCCGGGAACCTGCAGGGTGAGCGCTTCCTCGTTCCGGGTCACGTCGCCGAGCAGCCGGGATGCGGCGTCGAGTTCGCGCACCCCGGGCAACGCCAGGGTGATGTGGCCGCCCGGAACGAGCCTCTTCAGCTGTTCGGGGGTTCCCTCCGCGACCAGCCTGCCGCCGTCGAGGAGTGCGATCCGGTCGGCGAGCCGATCTGCTTCCTCCAGGTACTGGGTGGTGAGGAAGATCGTGACCCCGTCGGCGACGAGTTCGCGGATGATCTGCCACATGGCGCGCCGGCTTCGCGGATCGAGCCCGGTCGTCGGCTCGTCGAGGAAGATGATCCGGGGATCGCCGACGAGGGTCATCGCCAGGTCCAGCCGGCGGCGCATGCCACCGGAGTAACTCCCGGCAGGCTGACCGCCCGCCTCGACGAGATCGAACCGGGCCAGCAGTTCCGTGGCCCGGGCGCGGCCCGCGTCGCGCCGCAGGTGGTGCAGATCGGCCATCAGCATCAGGTTCTCGCGGCCCGTGAGGAGGTTGTCCACCGCGGAGAACTGGCCGGTCACACCGATGGTGGACCGAACCGCGTCGGGCTCGCGGGCGAGATCGTGACCCGCGATCCTCACCTTGCCGCCGTCGGGGGCGATGAGGGTGGACAGAATCTGCACCATGGTGGTCTTGCCCGCGCCGTTGGGCCCGAGGAGCGAGAAGATCGTTCCCTCACCGATGTCGAGGTCGATGCCGTCGAGGACGACTTTGTCGCCGTAGGACTTTCGCAGCCCGGTGGTGGTGATTGCGGACCGGGTGGTGATCGATGCTGTCATCACTCTGCCTTTCGACTGGTCGACTTCTGGGAATCCGGGCGGCGAATCACGATGTCGCCGAATCCGGTACGGGCGCGCACCTCGACCGTGTCGTCCGTCGATTCGGGCCGGTCGACGGAGTCCAGATGGTTCTGGACCTTCCCGAAGGACGTGTGCGCGTCGAGCCGGGCGGCGGTCCCCGGGCGGATGCCGATCTCGATTCGACCGTGACCGGTTTCGAGCGACGCCGCGCCCTGCGTCACCTGCCCGATGCGGATGTCGCCGTTCGCGGTTGCGGCGGCGAGGTCGGCGCGGGCGTCGTCGACGGAGATGTCCCCGTTCGCCGTCTTCACCCGCAGTCCGCCGCAGATCGTGCCGATCCAGTTGTCGCCGTTGGAGTTCTTGATCACGGCGCTGCCGTCGATCGCACCGACGCGGAGTTTTCCCGACCCCGTGCTCAGGTCCGCATCACCCGTAACGTGGTCCACGGTGACCGTGCCGGCCCCGGTGTGCACGTCGAGCGGGCCTGTGTCGCCGAGTTGGACGTCCCCCGCCGATGTCTTGACGCGGCACGCGCCGAACCGTCCGGTGCCGCGGAACGTCGCCACCGACGCCTCGCCCTCGACTTCGGAGCCGGTCGGCAGCGCGATGGTGACGTCGACGGAACCGACCTTGCCGAACAGGCCGAGACCGCGCTGCTTCGGCGCCTTGACCAGCAGTCTCCCTGCGGAGTACTCGACGCGGGTCTGCTCGGCGGCGCGAACGTCCGATTCCCGCGAGCCGTCGCTGGGGCGCACGTCCACGACCGTGTCGTGGCGGTCGCTCGCCGTGATCCGTGCGTCGCCGACGACGAGTTCGACCGTGGCCGAGATCGGCGCCGGGGTGCTGAATGTGGGCATGATTGTCCTCCGGAATGTGGTGGTGGCGAGTGACAGGACGGGCCGGTCGGGTCAGCGCACCCAGCCCGTGAATCGGTCGTTGCCGCGTGGGGCACGCCGTTCGGAACGATTGCTGCCGCCGTCGGACTCCAACCCCGCGGCCGCGGACCGGACGAGCCAGGCGTTCACGGACAGCCCTGCCTCCCGAGCGGCCTCCTCGACGCGGTCCTTGAGGTCTTGCGGGAGACGAAGGTTGATCCGGGTCATGGCGCCGTCTTCCGCTTCCGGGATCCGAGGCGGCGACATGTCCGGACCGGATGCGGCCTGCTCCTCGAACAATTGCTCGGCCGGCGCGGGAGTGACGACGAACGTGGGCTCACGTCCGCGGAGACGAAGATCGACCGAACCCGGTGCGAGGTCACGGGTGATTTCACTGGCGGCTGCCGACAGCGCGTCGAGTAGCGCGAGCCGGACCCCGGACTCCAGTGGTGCGGTGAGTCGCTCGGCGAGCGCACGGGCGTCCTCTCCCCCGGCCTCGGCGGCTACGGCGAGTTCGTGACGGAGGGACACGACATAGGGTGTGAGATCCATGGTGCCATGATGGCATCACATTGGCACCATCGCAAGACTCACCCGGCGATCGATGTGCCACCGTGGTGTCACGGCGGCGCGATCGGTGACCGCGCGCGGGTCACGGCAGGAATTGAGGCAGCCCGAACGGCTCGAAGTGCTCCGCACCGATGAACGAGGTCAGCTCCGCGATCTTGGTGCCACGCAGGGTCAGCACCGTGATCGACCAGCGGAGGTGTGTCCCGGCGTCCTCGTCCCACAGATAGAAGGCCACCGCGGGCTGGCCGTTGGCACCGACCGGCAGGTGGCGCCACGAACCGCACCCCGTGAGCGGGACCCGGACCGCGAAATCCGTGACCGCGGCCAGACCGCGATACCAGTGCGCCATCGGCGGCATCGACCAGGTGACGTCCTCCGTCAGCAGAGCGACCAGAGCATCGGCATCACCGCGTTCCAACGCGGTGGAGTACCCGGCGACCAGGGCACGCAGATCCGCGTCGTCGATCTCGCGCAGGGTTCGCGACTGAGTCACCGACGGAATCTTCGTCGCGACGATCGCCCGGGCCCGCTGCAGCGCGCTGTTCACCGACGCGGTCGTCGTGTCCATGGCGGCGGCGATCTCCGCGGCGGAGAACCCCAGGACCTCGAAGAGCAGCAGGGCCGCCCGCTGATTACCCGGCAGATGTTGCAGTGCCGCAACGAATGCCAGTTCGACGGACTCGCGCTGCTCGTAGCGGGCGGCCGGCCCCGCCGCACCGGCGGCCAGTCCCGCATCGGCGTAGGGACCCAGCCACGCCACTTCTGTGAGAGGGACGTCGCCGACGACGGCGCGATCACTGGACGGACCCAGGTCGACGGGCAGGGCCCGCCTACTGCGCGACTCGACGGCGTCCAGGCACGTGCGCGTCGCGACGGTGTACAGCCAGGAGCGCAGTGCGCTGCGGCCTTCGAATTTCGCGAATCCGCGCCACGCCCGCAGCAGAGCGTCCTGCAGGGCGTCGTCGGCATCGTGGCTGGAGCCGAGCATGCGATAGCAGTGGGCGTGCAGCTCCCGGCGCAACGGTCCGACCAGCCGCGTGAACGCGGCGTCGTCTCCGTCCCGGGCTCTGGCCAGGTCGGGATCGTCGGCATCTACCGGCGCGTGCGGTGTTCGAACGGAGTTGTCGCTCACAAGGGACGATTCTGCCCCACCGGCGACTCACGCACCTGGCATCACCTGGTGGGGGTAGGGGCCGGTGTCGGCGCCAGCGACATCCCGGCGTAGATCTCGTCGAGAACGGTGGGCAGCAACGCGTTCGCGGTGGTTTCCCCCTCTGGCGACAGGGTCAGATTCGCCCAGATCACGAGCGCGACGTCGTTGTCCGGGTCGTACCCGATGAACGAGTTGAAGCTCGGCAGCTCACCGCCGTGGTAATACATCGACGCGTTCGGCCCGAACCGCTGGTAGCTGATCCCGTAACCGTATTGCTGCCCGTCGGGTGCGTCCGGGTCCTCGGGTTGCAGACTGTCCCGCCATTGTTGCTGGTATTCCGGATTCAACACTTTGCCGGAGACCAGCGCCCGGATCCACGTGGCCAGGTTGTCCGCGGTGGAGATGGCGCCGCCGGCGGCAGTGGCGTAGGACGGATTCTGGTTGGTGTAGTCGAGGGGCTGCAGTGTCCCCGCCCGCGCGGCTGCCTGCATGTCGGCAGGATATGGCTCGTCCACCAGGGCATAGGCCGATTCGCCGTACATGTAACCGTGCGAATACCGGTCCGGGATCGCCCTGTCGTCGGCGGCGGGAAACGAGGTCTGGTCCAGCCCGAGCGGGCCGAACAACCGTTCCTGGAACTGCTCGGCCAGTGGGCGACCTCCGGCCTTCTCCGCGACCAGACCCAGCAACGCGTAGTTGGTGTTGTTGTATTCGTACGACGTGCCGGGTGGGAAGTTCGGCGGCCGGCTGAACGCGATGTCCAGGACCTCCTGAGGCGTCCAGGCCTTCGCCGGGTCGCTGTCCAGACTGGCCGCCAACTCGGGCGAGTTCGTGTAGTTGTACAGCCCGCTGCGCATCGTCAACAGCTGTGCGATGGTGATGTTCTCGCCGTTGGGCACGTCGGCGACGTAGGTCGACACCGGGTCGCTGAACCGGAGCTTGCCGTCCTGTGCCAGCAGGACCGTCAGCGCCGCCGTCAAGGTCTTGGTGTTCGAGGCGATCCGGAAATGAGTCTGCGCAGCCGGCGGTGTGTCCGCACCCAGTTCCGTGGTGCCGACCGCCGCGACGAAGTCTCCCTGCGGGGTGCGGAGCTGTACCACCGCGCCGGGGATCATCAGCTCCTCGGCGGCAGCGTCGACCGCAGCCTGGAATGCGGCCGGATCGATGGAATTGAGCGCCGAACCCGAAGCAGCGGTCCCCGTCGCCGTCGTCGCGGCAGGCAGTGAACCGTTCTCCGAGGTCTTCGGCTCGGACGTCGGCGAGCACCCAGCGATCACGAGTGCGCCGCACGCCGCGATCACAACGAGGCGGGTGGCGCGCAGCGTGCGGAACCGACCCACTCCATTTCTCCGGCCCCGCATGCACTCCACCGGGAAATCCCTCATCGTCGCCATCACCGCCTCGGCGCCATGGTTCGAGTACCGCGCCGACGGGCGGCACCAGCTGGCATGCCTCTTTCGAATCCTAGCCCGGGAGCCCACCCACTCCGCCGCGATCACCGGAACATTTCACTGCGGAAAGACATACTTCTACCTGTATGCGCGAACTGCTTCCCACCGCCGAGGCCGTCCTCAGGCAACCGTCCGACACGGAAGGCACATCCATGAGCACGCGACGCAGCATTCACAACACCTCGTTGACCGACGGCGAGATCGTCGAGCAATCCGACCTCGGCTCCATCACCCGGGTGACAGCGGACACCTTCCCGATCCTGAAGGGTCTGTCGTTGAAGCGCGTGCTGATCAATCCCGGAGCGCTGCGCACCCCGCATTGGCACGCCAACGCCAACGAACTCACCTACTGCCTGTCCGGAACGTCGCTTGTCTCCGTGCTCGACACCGGCAGCGTGTTCTCCACCTTCACGGTCGGCGCCGGGGAGATGTTCCACATCGATTCGGGATCGCTGCACCACATCGAGAACATCGGCGACGAGGTCGCGGAATTCGTCATCGCCTTCCGGAGCGAGCGCCCCGAGGACTTCGGTCTCGGAGCCGCGTTCGGCGCGATGACCGATGCCGTCCTCGGCAACACCTACGATCTCGACGCCTCCGACTTCGCCTCTCTCCGACGCGACACCGCGGACCGCGCCCTGGTGGCGCGAATCGGCGATCCCGTGGTGCCGTCGGCGGCGAAATTCTCCGATCCTCACAAGTTCGCCGTCGAGGAGCAGAACCCGACCATCAGCCTCGCTGTCGGCTCCGCCCACCTCGCGCGCGTCCAGTTCTGGCCCGCGCTGAAAGATCTGTCGATGTACTCCCTGCGGATACGGGAGGACGGGATGCGGGAACCGCACTGGCATCCGATCACCGCCGAAATGGGTTATGTGCGGCGCGGATCGGCGCGGATGACGGTCATGGACCCGGACGGCTCCCTCGACACCTGGTATCTCGAGCAGGGGGACGTGTATTTCATTCCCCGCGCGTACCCCCACCACATCGAGGTCGTGGACTCCGACCACATCCATTTTCTGATCTTCTTCGACCAGCCGACACCCGGTGACATCGGATACCGCGCATCGGTCAGCGCCTACTCCCGCGAAGTCCTCGCCGCCACGTTCGGCACCCACATCGACGATCTACCGAATTTCCCGTTCACCCCCGCCGACCCGCTCATCGTCACCCGCAACAACCCACTCGACGAACGCGGAGAGCGGTAACCCGTCGTACCCGGATTGCCGCCGTTCCCGCTCCGGTTTCAAGAATTTCCCCGAGGGTAATTGGGGTGTATGGGCGCACGAGAGAGGACGACGACACGGTCGACGGCGCTCGTCGACGCTCCCCCGGGACGGCTGCCGCGGAGGCAGCCACTCCCGCCCAGGCGGCCGGCTACCTCGACATCGGCGTCGGCCGGATCGCGGCACGGCCTTCCTCGACGGACCGAGACGGCGCCCCGGCCGACGCGTACGGATGCCGGCACCGAATCCGCCACGAAGCCGACGGGGAAGCGTCCCCGGGACACGGGGTCTCCCGCACCGGCCCACACCCGATCCTCCGGCACCGGCCGCTCGCGCCTGCCCGATCCGGTTCCGCAGGACTTCGGGGACGTCACCGAGTGGCTGAAGGACCAGGTTCGCCACCTCTTGGACGCACTGCGGGACCGCGGCGAGATGGAGGCGCAGAATCTTCGGCAAAAATTCAAGGAATGGTTGGCGTCGCTCGTCCACGAGGTGATACACAGCAACGCCGGGGCCGGCGCCGGACTCGAAGGCATTCGCGCCGCCTTGACGGGTAAGAACCCGGTGTGGGCCGCGACCAAGGCGCTGGTATCCGGTTTGAGTGGAAAGGCCAAGTTCGGCCTTGTCCTCCTTCTGATCGTCGCGCTGCTGCTCGGACCCGTATTACTCGTGATTCTTCTGCTGGTGCTCCTTGTCGCGGTGATCGTCGCTGCGGTACGAGCCGCCGCCCAGTGACATTTTCCGCTGTTCACAGGGAACACATTGCAACTCAACGACTCTCGAAATACGACAACGACGCGTCGATATCGCCACCGCCCGTGTGGATATGTGGGAGGCGTGCGCCGCGGCACGCCGGCCGAACCGACTTTTCTGCCGCTGGTTGAGCGTCCTGCGGCTGGGGTAGTCGGGAGACGGCGCCCCCTTACCGCGCACGGTATTGCGACACATTGCCGAAGTTGGCGAGAGGTGCGCCGGCGACTACTCGGTAAAGGGGTTCGACGATGAAAACCAAAGGTCAGGTGGCGTTGGCCGTCGGCGCGGGGTACATGCTGGGCCGAACACACAGGATGAAAATGGCACTGATGCTGGCGGCTGCGGGTGCGACCGGACGCTTCCCCGGCGGGCCACGCGACTTGTTGGAACGCGGCACGAAGGTGCTCGCGAACTCCCCCGAATTCGCCAAGATCAGCGATTCGGTTCGACAAGAGCTGGTCAGCGCGGCGAAGGCCGCGGCGGTCACCGCAGCAAGTCAGCGCATCAACCAGCTCAACAACCGGATTCTGTCCGGCGGCGGCGAAGCCGTCAGCGACGTGGGCGACACAGTCGACGACACCGTGGGTGGTGTCGGTAACTCGGTCGGCAAACTCAGCAGTCTCGGAAAACTCGGCCGCAAGCGACGCGGACGGTCCAAGGACGAGGAGTACGACGAATCCGAAGTCGACGAGGAGCCGGACGAACAGTACGCCGAAGAGGACGAGGACTACGAGGAGCCCGAACCCGACGAGGAGGAACCCGCCGACGAGGAGGAACCCGCTCCACGCAAGCGACCCGCCGCGCGTCGCCGCGCGTCCAGCAACAACGGCAGCTCCCGGCCGTCGAGCAGGTCGCGCAGCGCGAAATCCGACGAGGACGACGAGGAAGCCCCGGCCCGTGGCCGCCGGACGCGGGCCAAAGCCACGACTGATTCCGCGCCCGTCCGGCGCGGCGGACGGTGAGCACGATGGCGAACGCCGCGAACAAATTGCGAGAAGCCGCACCGGGAGACGGGGGCGGGTCGTCGGGTGTGTTGCAGGAGGCACTGCAGAAGCTGGTCGGCACGGTGACGGAGAAGGCACTCACGTCGGTCTCCGACAAGGTGCAGAACGCGTCCGGCAGGCTCACCGATTACGCCGAGGGTGGCGGCGGCGGGCTGCTCGCCGCCGTGACCGGTTCCGAGAAGCTGGCCGAGGGTGAATCACCGATCAAGTCGGCGGTGAGCGGTGGCTGGCAGGGCGCCAAGCAGATGGTCAAGGACACCGCCTCCGACGTCAAGGAGGCCGTCACCGGTGGTGGCGGCAGCAAAGGCAAGAAACTCAAGTTGACCAACATCGTCGAAACGCTCGATGTCGGGGTCCCGGTCCAGCTCGCCTACAACCAGTGGACCCAGTTCGCCGACTTTCCCTCCTTCATGAAGAAGGTCGAACGGGTGGAACAGGAAGCGGACGAGAAGCTCGAGTGGAAGGCGCAGGTGTTCCTGTCGCACCGCACATGGGAAGCGTCGATCATCGAACAGGTTCCCGATGAGCGGATCGTGTGGCACTCGAAGGGTGCGAAGGGCTACGTCGACGGTGCGGTGACGTTCCACGAGGTGACTCCCGATCTCACCCGCATCGTCCTCATCCTCGAGTATCACCCCAAGGGTCTGTTCGAGAGGACTGGCAACATCTGGCGCGCGCAGGGACGACGAGCGCGACTGGAGTTGAAGCACTTTGGCCGCCACGTCATGACGCAGTCCGTTCTCCATCCCGACGAGGTGGTGGGCTGGCGCGGGGAGATCCGGGACGGCGAGGTGGTCGAGCCCGACGAGCAAGAGGCTCAGCCGGACGAGTCGGACGAGCTCGACGAAACCGACGAAGCCGACGAAGCCGACGAAGCCGACGACGAGGAGCCCGAGCAGGACGAGTCGGAACGGGAAGAGCCCGAGGAAACCGACGAAGACGAGTCCGAAGAGGAAGAGGAAGAGGAAGCACCCCCGCGGGCACGTCGAGGTCGCCCACGCAAGACCGCCTCGACCGCCGAAGACAAGGCAGCCCCGAAGAGGCGGGGCCGCCCGCGTAAGACTGCCGCCAAGAGATCTGCCGGGTCACGGCAAGGAGCGCGGCAATGACGGCAATACAACCAGCGGGAGGCGGCGGCGGAGTCAGCGGCGGCCCCAGCTCCAGTAGCCTCGCCGACGTCATCGACACCATTCTCGACAAGGGCCTGGTCATCGATGCCTACGTGCGGGTGTCACTGGTCGGTATCGAACTGCTGACCATCGACGCGCGCGTCGTCGTCGCCAGTGTCGACACCTATCTGCGGTTCGCGGAGGCCGTGAACCGGCTCGAGATCGGCAGTGGCGAGCCGAAGGGTCTGACGGACCTGGTCGGCGACGTCACCGAGGGTGGCGCCAAATCGAAAACCAAGGGTGCGCTCGAGGCCGCGGGTGACAAACTCGGCGACATCCTCGGCGGCGGGCAGGAAGAACCTGAGCGCGAGCGGGTTTCGCGCAAGTCCAGTCGAGGGGACAAGTGATGTCTACGTCAGAAAAGTCCAACGACGCACCCGAGGAGCCGCGGACCAGCGGTGTCTACGTGTACGGCATCGTGCCTGCGGATGTGGAAGCCGAAGAGGACGCGGTCGGCGTGTGTGACGGACCGGTCGCCGTCGTCACACACGGCGACATCGCGGCGCTCGTCAGCGAGATCTCGGTCGACCGACCGCTCGGAAAACCCGAGGACCTCCAGGCGCACGCGCACCTGCTGGACGGTACGTCGAGCGTGGCGCCGGTACTTCCGCTTCGCTTCGGGGCGGTCATGACCGATGAGGACGCCGTCGAGAAGGAGCTGCTCGAAGCACACGCCGACGAGTTCGCGGCAGCGTTGAAGGAACTCGAGGGTCGAGCGCAGTACGTCGTGAAGGGGCGGTACGTCGAGGAAGCGATCCTCCGGGAGATCATCGAGGAAAACCGGCAAGCGGGCGAACTGGTCGAGGCGATCCGTGATCAGCCCGAGGAGGCCACCCGCGACGCCCGGATGGCGCTGGGCGAGATCGTCAGCAACGGCATCGAGGCCAAGCGGAACGAGGACACGCGCACGGTGGTCGAGGCGCTCGAGTCGCTGTCCGATTCGGTCAACGTGCGGGAACCGACGCATGAGGAGGAGGCCGCGCAGGTAGCCGTTCTCGTCGAGGTCGCCCGGCAGGACGAACTCGAGAAGGCAGTCGGAGACCTGGCCGAACAGTGGGACGGCCGCGTCGAGATGCGCCTGCTCGGACCTCTCGCCGCCTACGACTTCGTGGTGACGCAGAAGCCGGAGGGCTGACCGATGGGCCTGCTGTCGTTCATCGCCGGGCTGCCGCTCGCCCCTGTTCGTGGGGTGATCTCGCTGGCCGAGTTGATCCAGCGACAGGTCGAGGAGGAACTCCACAACCCCGCGAGCGCGCGCCGCGCGCTCGAGGAGTTGGAGGACGCCCGTGCGGCCGGCGAGATCTCCGCCGAGGAGGAGGAGCAGGCTCAGCAGGCCATCCTCGACCGCATGACCGGAACGGCACGGCCCAGCAGTCCGGAGAAGGAGTGATCGGCGATGGCAGAAGAGGAGCCGCCTCCGTTGCCGGCGCCGGAGATCGCCGAGATCGCAACGCGTGACATCGCGAAGTTGACCGGCAAGAAACCGCTCAGTGCCACATCGGTGATGCCCACCGACGACGGCTGGACGGTGGAGGTGGAGGTGGTCGAGGATCGGCGGATCCCGTCGTCGACGGACATGCTCGCGTTGTACGAGGTGGTTCTGGACTTGGATGGAGAACTGTTGTCCTACCGCAGAACCCGCCGCTACATCCGCGGTGTCGGTGACAGCGGGAGCGCTCAGTCATGACCGTCGCCGGCGGCGGTACGAGCAACCTTCCGCAGAGTTCGGGCGGAGGATTCGGCGGTGGGCACCAGTCGACGAATCTCGGCGAGATCCTCGAGCGGGTACTCGACAAGGGTCTCGTGATCGCCGGCGACATCCAGGTCAACCTGCTCGACATCGAACTGCTGACCATCAAGGTGCGACTGGTGATCGCCTCACTGGAAACCGCGAAGGAGGTGGGGATCAACTGGTGGGAGCACGACCCCTGGCTGACCGGAAAGAGCAGCGACATCGAACTCGAGAACCGGAGGTTGCGGGAGCGGATAGCCGAACTCGAGTCCGACAGGTCGGTTCGCCCCGCGGTCGAGGCCGCCGACACGGTCGAGGTGGAGGCGAGGCGTCAGGAGCGCGACGATGACAGCGGATGACGGTGTCTGGCTCTACAGCATCACCACCGACAATATCGGCGATGCGCAACTCGCCGGGGTCACCGGCGTGGCAGGCGAGCAGGTCCGGGCGGTGACGTCGTCGGGTCTGGTTGCGGTGGTGGGGACGGTGAGCCTCGGTGAATTCGGGCAGGAACCTCTGCAACGCAAACTCGAGGACCTCGACTGGCTGGCCGCAACCGCGAGAGCACACGACGCCGTGGTGGCGGCCGTGTTGCGCAACGGCCCCACCGTTCCGTTGCGATTGGCGACCCTCTACCTCGACGACGAGCGCGTCCGCCGCCTCCTCACCGAACGTCATGAGGAGTTCGGTGCGACGTTACGCCGGGTGACCGGTCGGAGCGAATGGGGCGTCAAGGGATACGGAGACGCGAAGCTACTGTCGCAGGGCGTGAAGGAGGAGCCGCCCCCGACGGGTGCGGCCGGAAAGGGAACCGCGTATCTACTGCGCCGCCGTGCGGAGTTGAGCGCGCAACAGGACGTCGAACGCACAGCGGCCGGCCACGCGGGAGAAATTCACACCGCGCTCCTGGACCGGGCCGTCGACGGGGTACGCCGGCAGGTCACCGACCCGGTTCTCACCGGCAAGCGAGCCTGGATGATCTTCAACGGCACCTACCTCGTCGACAATGATCGCGTCGAGGGTTTCGCGGCACTCGTCACGGCACTCGACACCGAACGTCCGGGCATCACATTGGAATTGACCGGACCTTGGCCTCCGTATTCGTTCGCCGGAATCGACGGGTGAGCCATGAGCGAGATGGTCCCCACCGACGACACCCGCCGTATCGCACTCGTCGATCTACTCGATCGGGTGCTGGGCGGCGGTGTCGTCATCACCGGTGAGATCACGCTGTCGCTCGCCGACGTCGACATGGTCCGCATCTCCCTGCGCACGCTCATCGCGTCGGTGAGCGCACTCGTCCCGGATCCGGCCGAACAGGGTTCCGCCGATGGCTGAGGGCGAGCCCGTGGATTCGGATGCTCCGAGCGACATCGGGCGCCGGGTACTGCCGCAGCGGATCGACGCCGATCCCGAATCCGTGGAGAAGGGCCTGGTCACCCTCGTCCTGACGATCGTGGAGCTACTGCGGCAGTTGATGGAACGGCAGGCGCTGCGCCGAGTCGAGCACGGCGATCTCAGCGACGACCAGATCGAACGCATCGGGACGACGCTCATGCTGCTCGAGGAACGCATGGCGGAGTTGCGTGATCATTTCGATCTCACACCCGAGGACCTGAACATCGATCTCGGGCCGCTGGGGCCGCTGCTGTCGAACGAATAGGCCGGACTCGCGAAGCGTCGTCGATATCGATGCTCGAGCGATCAGTGTTTGAGCGCGTTCTTGATCTTCTTTCCGGCGTCCTTGACCTTGTCTCCCATCTGCTTGGCGTTGCCCCTGGCCTGCTCTTTGCTGCCCTCTGCTTCGAGGTGGGCGTTGCCGGTGGCCCTGCCGACCGCCTTCTTGGCGGCGCCCTCGGCGGTTTCGACCTTGTGCCGGATCTTCTTTCCCATGTTCATGACGCCGTCCTGTCCTCTGCGGTCCCTCCCGATTGCCCTGCGCCACCGATTTCAATCACGAAGCGCACGGCGTCCTATCCGGTCGTGCGGTCACCGCCGCAGCAACAGCGCACTGTCCCCGAATTCGTGCCACAGGTATCCGCGCGCGAGTGCCTCGTCGTAGGCGCGTCGGACGGCCGCCGCCCCCACCACCGATTCGAGCAACATCAGGTGGGAAGCGCCGGGCGCATGCCAGCCCGTGATCAGCCCGTCCACCACGCGGGCCGGCCGCGCCGCGCTCAGCACCAGGTTCGTCCAGCCCCCGCCCGCCACCGCCAGCCCGTCCGGCGTTGCCCGGGTCTCGAGAGCCCTGGTCACCGTGGTGCCGACCGCGATCACGCGCCCGCCCGCCGCGCGACGATCATTGATCAGCCGCGCCGTGTGCTTCGGCACCTCGTACCGCTCGGGGATCGGCGGCTCCCCGCGCTCGGGCGAGGACACACCCGTGTGCAACAGGATCGGCGCTGTCACCACCCCCGCGGTCGCGAGATCGGTGACGATCGGATGCGTGAACGGCCTCGCGGCGCTGGCCATCTCGGCGCTCCCACCGGTGCGGCCGAAGATCGTCTGGTAGTAGGACAGGGGCCAGCGCTCGTGGACGTATGCGTACGTGATCGGACGGCCCGCGGTTGCGAGCAGTTCCGCGGCCACGTCCGTGACGCCGTCGACCGAGGCCCGCCACAGCCGGGTCGAACGACGGGGCCAGGGCTCCTGGAGTGTCGCAACGGCGCCGCGCGACAGCCTGATCCGCGTTCCCGCCACGACCGAATCGAGGGCTCCGGATACCGGGCCCGGCGCTCGCACCTCGACCGCCCAGTCGCCGCCGTCGAGTTCGGTGGAGAAGTGCACGACCACCGGTCCCACCGTGTCGACGGTGCCGTCCATTGCCGCGGCCAGCGTCGCCGACGCGTTCACCACTACCACGTCGCCTGGCCGGAGAAAGCGGGGCAGGTCGTGAAATGTGCTGTGTACCAATTCGCCCCGGTCGGACACAAGCAGCTTCACCGAGTCCCGCAGCAGGCCCCGCTCCTCCGGCGGGCCGCTCGCCTCCAACCGCTGTGGCAGGACGAACCGGAACTCGGTCACGGAGTCGCTGCCCGCCCGGGTCACGACGACACTCCGGTGTTCGCGGCCGCGAAGTCGGATGCACGGTACCGGCCGCTGGGCGGTCTCGTCTCGAGCAGCCTCAGCAGGGCCGGGACCACGGTCTCCGGCTCGGGCCGATCCGAGATGTCCTCGCCGGGGAACGCCGCCTGGTGCATCGCGGTGCGCATGTCGCCGGGATCGAACGCGTAGATCGCGAGATCGGGCTCCTCGACCGCCAGTACCGCGGTGGCGTGGTCGAGCGCCGCCTTCGCCGCCCCGTAGCCACCCCAGCCCGCATAGGCCTCGACCGCAGCGTCCGACGAAATGTTGATCACGGTGCCGTCCGCGGCCCGTATGTGCCCGATCAGCGCGCCGATCAGCGCGAGCGGGGCCAGCACGTTCGTCGTGAAGACCTGGGCCAGTGCGGCCTCCGGGTACCGGGTCAGGGCGGGCATGGGGCTGGGGCCGAGCGCGCTCGCGTTGTTGAGGAGCAGGTCCAGTCGTCCCTGCGCCTCGATCGCTTCGGCGATACACTCGCGATGCCGCGGATCCGTCACATCACCGGGGACGGCGGTGATGGTGCTCCCCCGCGAGGCGACCCGATCGAGCGGTTCGACCCGCCTTCCGGTGACGATCACCTCCCAGCCGCGCTCCGCGAGTGCGAGTGCGCTCGCCCGTCCCAATCCTGCCGATCCCCCAGTGATCAGCGCCGTTCTGGTGCCGTTCATCGCGGACTCCTTGCCTCCAGTGACATCTGGCACCATCTTGAAACCTGAAGTCCACTTCATGTCAAGGGCCGCTGTCCTGCGGGGGCGTCCGGGCAGGGCGCCCGCACCGAGGGGTGGGATTCCGAGGTCGATCGGACGATAATGAGTCCCTACCGTGAGACGAATGCGCCACGTGCCACGACCCGCGCGGAAGCCTGCGAGCCGAACCCGGGCGCCGACAGAATCGAGAGTGACTTCGCATGAACACAGTCGCAGTGCGCTCGGCGATCGCAGCGGCCGCTGCATTCGCCGCCTTCGCCGCACCCGGTATCGCGGCCGCAGCACCGAACCTGCACGGGGATCCGACGACTCCCGGCACCCAGGTTCAGGTGGAGAGCGAGCCGGGCGACTCGAACAGCTACACCTGTGGGGCAGTCGGCGTCGCGGGAGCCGGAGTCGGATCGAATTCGTCCGGTAGCGCCGGTTCGGTCAACGGCGCCTATTTCGGACCCGGCCCCGTCCAGGGCGGCTGCGTCGGTAGCGACGGGTCGGTCTACTTCCCGACCGGCAACGCCGAGTAACGGCGCGCCCGCACTCGATATCTAGATCCGCGTGACGGTCGCGAGCCAGGCCGGTGCGCCGTCGACGTGGAATCGCGTGTGAATCCGGTCCGGTTGGATGGCTGTGATGGTCCATCCGGCTCCGGGGTTGAATGCTGCTCTCAACTCCTCCCGGCTGACGGGGTGCGGGCCGGTATCGGGTCCGTCATCACTGAAGCACAGCACATACAGGATCCCGTCGGGTTCGGTCACCGAGGCCAGGCTCGCCGCGTAGCCCGGCCGCTCGCCGGCGTCGAAGGTGTGGAACAGTCCGCAGTCCAGCACTGTCACGAACCGGCGTCCCAGCGTCTCCAGCCGGAGTGCGTCGGCCGCGGCGAACTCTATCTCGATCCGACGATCCTCGGCCTTCGCCCGGGCGATCGCCAGCGCCGTCTCGGCCACATCCACGCCCACAACCGACAGTCCCAGCGCGGCGACGTGAAGTGCGTTTTCGCCGGTTCCGCAGCCCGCGTCGAGGACCGCTCCGGCGAATCCGCCCTTGGATGCCACCCGCACGATCGCCGGCTGGGGCCCGTCGATATCCCAGGGCGCACGGCCCTCGTGGTACGACGCATCCCATGGCAGCCCCGTCATCCGCTCGTGACTGGTCGGTTCCCGACCGCCGAACGGATCGTCGGTGGGAGGTCCTGATTGCTCCGACACCACCGCCCCTTCCTCAACCCGATCGCGCCAACCCGTCGTGGCACGGCAATCCGGTGAAACTCGGCCGTTCCTCGTGCACGCGGATCCTCTCATTCGCCACCGTCGCACGCCGTCACATTCCACACAAGGTCACGGCCCGCACCCGGAGGTTCGGGTGCGGGCCGTGCGCGAAGGGATGAACGAACCGCACCTTCGGCGTCTGGGTCAGAAAGTACCCACCGATACGGTCCGACGACCCCCCTGACGATGATCTGAACTCGAGTTGTTCGGTGAAGGGTGAGATCCAGCCGTCAGGTCTGCGTAAGCATTCGGGCGGCGGTCGCGGAACAGGCCCCAACTCGCTCGTTGAGTGCGCAGCTGCTCCAAATCGTATTCGTGAAGGATGACGCCCTCGCCATCGCCGCTGAGTTCCTCGACGACTTCTCCCCGTTGATTTGTCATGAAGGATTGTCCGAAGAAGTCGATGTGCGTGGAACCCTGGCTTTCGCAGCCAACCCGATTCGCGGCCACTACGGGCATCATGTTCGCGGCAGCGTGTCCGCGTTGCACGTTCTGCCAATGGGCGTGTCGCAGAGCAGTGTCCTGCAGGTCTCCCGGTTCCGTGGCGTGTTCACCGTGACCGTCGTCGGCGATGGGACTCGATCCGATTGCCGTGGGGAAGAGCAGGATCTCTGCGCCCTGCAACGCCATGATCCGTGCCGATTCGACGAACCACTGATCCCAGCAGATGCCGACGCCGATGGTGGCGTAACGCGTGCGCCACACCGACAGGCCGGTGTCGCCGGGATTGAAGTAGAACTTCTCGTGATATCCGGGACCTTCCGGTATATGAGTTTTCCGGTATGTTCCGAGCTTCCTGCCGTCGGCATCGATGATGGTGACGCTGTTGAAGTACTTCTGGCCGTCACGTTCGAATGTGCTCACAGGGAGGACGATCTGCAGTTCGTGGGCGAGGTGACGGCACAGTTCGACGGCCGGATTCTCGTCGATGGGCACAGCGAGGGCGAAGTACTCGTCTCCGAGGGTCTGGCAGAAGTACGGCGTTTCGAACAGCTCAGGGAGGGCTACGATCTGAGCACCCGAGGCGGCTGCGTGGCGTACGAGTCGTTCGGCCGTCTCGAGGTTCGTGTGCGGGTCCCAGGTGCAGGCGAACTGGGTGGCCGCCACGGTCACCGACCGTGGGTTCGTTGCGAGGGGGTGTCTCATCGGGCGTTGCCTTCTACTGGTGGGTGTACTGACGGGTGGTGTCGGAATCGGATTCGGTGTCGGGGCTTGACCGGCTCTCGGGGTCGGGATCGGCCTTCGATTCGCTCAATCGGTCGAACAGCTGGCCGACTCGGTTGCGTTCGGTATCGTTCATCGGCGCCGAGTAAGTCACCGCGACATAGACGGCAGCGTTGACGGCCAAGGCTGCGACGCCGGAGGTCAGGCCCCCGAGCCATGGGATCGACACCGGGTAGAGCCACTGCAGCACGGCTGCCGTTGCGAAGCCACTCGACATCGCGGAGACTGCCGCGGCTGCAGTGCCTTTCCTCCAGAAGATGCCCAGGAACAGGGTCGGGGCGAGTTGGCAGATGCCCTGGTACGAGATGAGAGCGAGGGTGATCAGTCCGGAGGAGATACCGACGGTGGCGGAAGCGCCGAGGGCAGCCGACAGCGTCAGCACCCCCACCGCGATGCGACCGATCCTCGGATCGGTGACCCGAACCCCCTTGGCGACACCGATGATATCGTTCGCGGTCTGGGTGCCGAGCGCCTGGAGGTTGGCGCCGACATTGCCCATGGTGGCCGCGACCACGCAAATGCCGGCGACGGTGATCAAGCCGGTGCCGCCGACACCGGCGGCGATGAACCATACATCGTCGGGTGCCTCCGCGACACCGGGGACACTGGACGCTGCGATCGCCATCAGGGTCAGTGCCGCCCCGAAGATCAGCAGGACCGGCGCCGCCTGTACCGCCGAACGTTTGATCGTCGCGGCGCTTCTCGCAGTGAAGAGTCGAACAAAGATGTCGGGCCAGCACCACCCTCCGAGCGCACCGGTCAGTATCAGCGACGAAAGGTACAAAGGCCCCAAGGCGCTCCCCGGACCGGGCAACTCGAAGTGGGTCGGGTCGACGTCACCGAATCCGTGGCCATTACTGACCAGCCAGGTGAGCAGGCCGAGAATGACGAGGGTGCCGACGAAGTAGGCGACGATTCCCTGCACCATGTCGCTGATGATCACACCGCGCATGCCGAATCGGATCGTCCAGATCTGCCGCAGCCCGATCACCACGATGCCGATCAGAACGGCGGTCGCTCCGCCGATTCGCCCGAACGACAGGTACTGGAACACCAGTGCCAGCGATTGCATCCCCAGAACGATCCACGGGAAGGATGCCGCGATGCCGATCAGCGCTGCGACCACCCGCACGGCTCGTGAGTTGTAACGGGCGCCGAGGAGATCTGCCTGAGTTCTCAGGTCGTACCGCTTGCCCCAATCGTGTACGGGTTTGGCGAGGAAGAACATCAGCACGACGGCGAGCAGCGAATAGATCAGTGAATAGAAGCCGATGACCCCCGCGCCCGCCGCGAGACCTGCAAACGAGATGAACATCGTTCCGGGCAGCCAGGTGTTGAGGAACGCCATCGTTCCGAAGAACGATCCGAACGAGCGTCCTGCCGTCGCGTATTCGCTGAACGTCGCGTCTTTCCGCTTGGTCAGCTCCAACGCGGCAACGACGATCAGGAAGAAGACGGCGACGCTGCCATATCCGACGAGCATGTTCATCGACGATCACCGGAGTCCGAGTCGAGGGCGGACATTACGAGCAGGCTCAGGGTGATGAACACACCGGCTGCGAGGAAGTACCCCATCGACAGAAAGGCGGTGCCGTTGCCGGCAAGCCAGTGCAGCGGCGGTGCCAGGCCGACGGCCAGATCGAGCATCAGCAGCCCCGCGATGACAGGGGAACGCCACCTACTCGCGGGCGAGCGGGTCGAATGTGTCATGTGCAAACTCCGAGGTAGAGCCGCCGAAGGCGGATGCCGGAACGTTCCGGCACGCAACAATCGTGCTCGTAACCCATGTCACATGTCAAGACTGTTACCGAGGTTTCCCGAATCGCTGGGTCGGTAGGATCGGGGCATGCCCACAGTGACGATCGTCGATCTGGCTCGCGAACTCGGCCTGTCGAAGACGACGGTGTCCGATGCATTGGTCGGATCGGGGCGGGTGTCGGAGGCGACTCGCCAGCGGGTGATGACGGCCGCGCAATCGATGGGGTACGTGTCGAATCGGGCAGCCCGGTCTCTGCGTCGGCGAAGCACCGGGGCTTTCGGGTTGTATATCCCGTCCGAGGTTCGAGGGTTGTCCTTCTACATGCATTTCGCTTTTGGGGCGGCGGACGCGGCGGCGGCGGTGGGGCGAGATCTCACACTGCACACGCGAACGTCCGAACATTTTCAGGTCGACGGCGCGGTCGTCATCGATGCCCTGGACGAGGATCCGGTGGTCGAGAGAATGCTCAGCGCATCGATCCCGATAGTTTTTGCCGGGCGAAGCGGCCCACTGCCCACGGAGCCGCAGGGAACGATCGAGATCGACCATGCCGCGGTCGTCGATTTCGTTCTTGGGCAACTCGAGTCAACGGGAACGCGGCGTCCAGGGTATGTCGGCCTGGAGTCGTTCCACGGCCCCAGGTGGGCAGCGGACTCGGCGCGCAGCTTCGAACAGTGGTGCCGGCGAGAGGGCTTCGAGCCCCATGCGTTCAGTTTGCCGGCCGACCCGAGCGAGGCCGAGTTGTTCGCCGTTCTCGAGAGGTTGGTCGGCGAATGTGAAGTCGACGCAATTGTTTTCGGACCGCAAGGATTGGCAGCTCGCGCCGTGCCGATGCTGCACTCGCTGGGGAAGGCGCCCGACACCGACAGCGAGAACGGTTTTCGGGTGGCATCCCTTGCAGGCGACCCGGTCAGCGAGTTGGGAAGTTCGCAGATATTCGCAGTGGATCTTGCTCCTCGCAGTTTCGGTCGAGAGGCCATGGACCTCCTCGTCGAGCTGTCCACCTCACTGCCGGCCGCGCCGCTACACCGATATCATTCGGCGAACCTCTCACGCACGTCTCCCTCGTCTGTGCAGTAACGGGATCAGGCCCTCCCCACTCACTTGCCCTCGAACTCTTCGCTCAGAGCTCGAGCAATCGCTGGAAGAACTCGCGATAGCGCTTCAGCGCAAGACGTAGGTCCTCCGTCGAGCCCTCTTCACCTCGGGCCCACTGCTCCTCGAGCCGCGAGCGCGCCTCCGAGAACCCGGTCGTGATCCGGTCGACGACGTCCGACACGAGACCGTCCGCCTTCTGCACGCACTCTCGGGGATCGTCGACGAAGCCCGACTGAACCTCGTCCCAGCGCAAGCGAAGTACCGAAAGTTCATCCTCGGCGAACAGTGTCTGCCCGACCGGTGTGTCGGCGTCCTGTGCGGACGGTCGAGCCCCCTCGGCCGACGCGGGTCGAGCCTCGCCCGCCGAGTCCGGGACCTCCGCCGGCCGCTGGGCACCCTCGGCCGGCGCGGCGGCAACCTCGGGGGCAGATTCGGTTGTTCCGGTGGGTGAACCGGCTCCCTCGACCGCCGAGGCGGGGTTCTCGGTGGACGTTTCGCCGCTCCCGGCCGGGCTGGTGCCCTCGGGTCGCCGGTCTGGGGTTGTCATGCGCGCGTCTCCTTCGACTCGTCCTTGTTCGGCTCGTCTTTGCTCTCATCCGTCTCGAGCAACTTCTCGAAAAGTTCGCGGTAGTGCACGAACGCCTCCCGCTGTTGCTCCGTACCGATGTCGCCCTGCTCTTGCGCGAGATAGATGCCGTGCGCCGTGCGGTAGTTCTCGACGACCTTCGGGTGGTCTACCGAAATGTCGGCCGCGCGCTGATCGAAGTCGTCGATCGGGTACCCACGTTCGCGCATGACGTGTATCACGAGCCGGTCCGCAGCGGCGACCGCGCTCGACGGGTTGTCGACGAACTCGATCTGAACCGTCCGCCAGGAATCGGTGTACTTCGCGCGCGCCTCGGGTGGCAGCGGGACGATGTCGAGCTTCTCCCGCTTTCGTTCGCGGGCGGCGAGCTCCTTCTCGGCAGCGCCTTGGTCGCCCACCTCTCCGACCGTCCGCTCGTATTCGGGGCCGAACCGCCCTTTCAGCCGTTCCGTCCTCTTGCGACTGCTGATCGAGCGGGACGCGATGATCGCCAGCACCGCGATCACGACGAGCACCGCGATCAAGATCCATCCCCAAACAGGCATTTCCTCAGACCTCCTCGTCCCTCGACCGTGTACCCCGATGGCTCATTCGAAAACGGCGCCACCACTGCGGACCCTTGCGTCCGTGCACACCGGTGGATTGTTCGAATGTCTTAACATAGACTGACTGCATGACCGTAAAGATTGGAATTGCCGGGTACGGCCTGGGTGGCCGGTATTTCCACGCGCCGTTCATCGAGGCGGCGGAGGGAATCACACTGGGCGGCATCGTGACCCGATCCCCCGACCGCATCGCCCAGGCTGCCGCCGACTTCCCCGGAGTGCCGGTGTTCCCGAGCCTGGGCGAGCTCATCGATTCCGGCGTCGATGCCGTCACCATCACCACTCCACCGCAGACGCGACGCGAACTCGTGCTCGAGGCGGTCAGGCGGGGTGTGCACGTGGTCGCGGACAAGCCGTTCGCACCGGATGTCGCGACGGCCTGCGAGTTGATCGCCGCCGGCGACGAAGCCGGGGTGCTGCTCAGCGTTTTTCACAACCGTCGCTACGACGCCGATATCCGCACGCTGAAGTCGGTGTTGCCGCGGCTCGGCGACATCTGGCGTGTCGAGTCGCATTTCGATCTGGACGGTGCCGACACCCTCGAAGCGGGCCCGACCGGTGGGCTGTTGCGGGACATCGGCGCACATGTCGTCGACCAGATGCTGTGGTTGCTCGGCCCGGCCGAGCGGGTGGACGCACATCTCGATTACGTCGACCGGCCGGAGGGACGCACCGACGCCGGCTTCGTCGTCAACATCACCCACCGCAGCGGCGTCTATTCGACCGTCTCGTCGACCAAGGTCAACCATCTCGAGGGGCGGCGGCTGCGCGCGTTCGGCAGTGCCGGCAGCTATGTGGCGGACGGCACGGACGTTCAGGCGCAGGCGCTGTTCGCGGGGAGTCGGCCCGTCGACGATCCGACCGGGTGGGGTCTCGAACGACCGGAACGGTGGGGTGTCCTGCACACGGCGCAAGGACCGGAAACGATCCCGTCGCAGCGGGGTGCGTATCAGGACTATTACACCGAGTTCGCGGCGGCAGTGGCCGGCACCGGCCCGCAGCCGGTTCCGGCGCGCACCGCACTCGGCACCATCGCGGTGCTGGCGGCGGCACGTGAGGCCGCCGAGACCGGCCGCACGGTCGCCGTGCCGCCCGTCGACTGACGGGCGACTACCGCCGCTCGACCATGATTACGGGGCGAGGCACTCCTCCACGAAAGCCAACTGCCGCAGTACGTACGCACGTGCCCCATGGTGCAGTTCGATCGAGTGACCCGCGTGCGGAAACAGGTCTGTCCGTACCGTCGGCGCAGACGTGAATTGCCCCGCCAGCGCGGCGCGGGCTTCGGCACTGGATTGCCAGATGTTGTCGTGTTCGGCCAGGGTAAGACTCACGGGCACTGTGATTTTCGCGGCGGCTGAGGGCAGGGCAGTCGACCACTGCACCACGTCGACGAGCTCGGGCGTGGGCAGTGGACGCAGGAGCTGTGCATTGCGCTCGACTTGTGCGTCGGCGTAGGTGTCGGCCGGGCCGAACATGACGTGTGCGTGGTCCTGTGCAGGTAGCACGAGGTCCGGTGCATCACTGATCATCGATGCCCACATTTCGCGCAACCCGGGCTGCCACAGGCTACCCATCCCGCTGACCTCGACACCCTGCAACGCTGTGGTGGTTTCCGAGGCCACACGCAGCGCGAGCATCCCACCGATGGAATGCCCGACCAGGACGACGCGGTCGGTCAGTGCCAGGTCGTCGGCTACCTTGTCAACGGCAGCGGCAAGTATCTGCGTTTGAGCGGAGAACGACAGGAGTTCCCGGTCGCAGTCCGTTGTGCGCCCGTAGCCGGGGCGGTCGAGCGCGACGACGGTGTAGCCGAGGAGTGCGCCGAGCTCGAGCAGGGAGTCGGGTCCGAGGTCGTAGTACCCCGAGTCGTAGGTGCCGCCGTGTAGTGCGAGCACGAGACCGCGGCTGGCAGTGCACGGTCGAGCGATCCGACCCGACAATTGCAGCGCGTCGGTATCGACTGACATTCCGGTGACGTGGATCGGTGTGGTCATGGCAGCGCCTTCTGAGTGAGGTGGGGACAGCAGGTCGAGAATCGTGCAAAGCGAATCAATGTCGGGTGTCGTAGCGTTCGTGCAACCAGTGACCGATGCGCTCCCCGGCTAGGGATGCGCCGGTGGGCTCGCCGGTGGTCAACCCGGCTCCGAAGTGTTTGCCCCGCACTCGCACATGGGTGACGTCCGCGCCGCCCAGCGCCGATGCCATGGCTCGCGCATCGACAGGAAAGCACGCCTGATCACCGGTCAGTTCGATCAGCAGGGAGGGAATTCGGACAGCCGGGGCGCAGCGGAGGAAATCCGCTCGAGTGCTCAGTCCCGACCAGGTGGACAGCCACGCTTCGGGGGTGGTCACCCGCCCGAAGCCGACGACACCGTAATTCGTCAAGTCAGGTCGCGACCCGAACAGCGATCCGTACGGTCGGTCGTTGGGGTCGAGAGCGAGGTCCATGCACCGCAGGTCGGCATCGGTGCGATGGACCGTGAGCACGCCCGACGCCAGAGCTTTCCGGCGTGCTGCCGGATCACCGGTCTGCTTGTGCCGTTGGCGTGCACAGGCAGCGGCATGGACTCGTGCGTGGGCGATATCGTCGATTCGGGCGATGCGTACCCGCTGGGCTGCCCGGTATCGGTCTATGAATTCACTTGTGTAGGTGCTGGATTCGGGTGCCTGAACGAATCCGTTGTCCGAGTTGAACGGATCGAGAGTCGGGTCCACCGAGAGTGGATCGGACTCGTCGACGACAGAGGGATCGATCATGCGCATCAGCAACGTGCCCTGGCCGGGATGCGGGGCCATGAACACCGCAGCGTCGGGTTCCGGCATGTCTGCCTCGGGCAGGGGAACCGTCCTGCCGCCGGGGGTGTTGGCGAATCGCGCGGACGGTGCCAGGGACGCTTGTTCGATGTAGTAGGCGGCCAGGGTGCCGCCGCCGGAGTGACCGACCGCGACGACGGCGTCGAATCCGTGTTGTCGCAGAAAGACGTGACCGGCCGCCATATCCAGCAGCGCCTGCTCGTGCAGCAGCGTCAGATCGTTGCCCATGGTGCGAGCACCCTGCGTCCACACCGCGCATCCGCGAGCGAGGAACTCGGAAACGAGCACGTGGTGGGTGAAGTCCTGACGCGGATGCATGAGGAAGGCGACTGTTGCAGCACCGGGCACGGTCCGGAGCACACCGGAGACGGTAGCGCCGTCGGTGGTGGTCAGTTCGTGCACACCGACAGTGGTGTTGGCCGGGGTCGCGGCCGCCGAGAGGTAGCGGCCGGCGCCGATCCGTTCGGTGGTACTCATCGCTGAACAACTCGCAGTGCGTCTTTGTCGTGTTGAGCGATGCGCGAGTTTTCCAGGCCTGCTACGGAGCTGTACCAGACGGCGTGGCGGCATCCGGTGGCTCGCCGGTCGATGACGATGTCCTGATCGGCGGTGATGCGGAAGTAGGGTCCCACCGTGTCGACTGTGATTGCCGGATCCTGTGTTGCGACGTCGATGACGCCGTCGTTCTCCGGAACTCCGAGGACGTAGATTCGGCTCATCGCGACACCACCTCCTCGTTTTCGGTGCGGCGCTCCTCTTCCCAGCGTGCTGCACGCTCGACGATGAGTTCCGCTTTACGGGTGAGGAGTTGGTCCATGGAGGGATCTTCGCCGGAGGCGATGTCGCACAGAGCCTGGATGGTCAGTTCTGCATCGAGGTCCTCCTGGGCGGTGACCGGACGCAGTGCACGGGTGATCTCGAGCATGTAGCCGTTGGGGTCGTGGGTGTAGATCGATTCGATTGTTTCGTGAACGACCTGCATTTCGACGGGCCACTGTGATTCGTCGAGGCGGCGCCGGTATTCGAGGAGATCCTCCTCGCTGTCCACGTGGATCGCCAGGTGGCGGGAGTTGCGGAAGAACTCCGGTGTACCGGGAGCGAATCGCGCCCACGAGTCACCGGGGGCGTCCTGATCACCGATCGGCTCGAGTCCGAAGTAGTAGAAGAATGCAATCCGGTCATCGTTGCCGATATCGAAGAAGAAGTGGATGAAGTCGGGGTGCTGTTCGGGGCCCCATCCCGCCGCGCAGATCGAGTGGACCACCGGAAAACGTAGAACGTCCCGGTAGAAGGCCACGGTGCCCACGGGGTCGAAGGTGGGGAACGCGGCATGATCGACGCCGCGGACGCGGTGGACCGGTTTGGTGTGTGATGTGGTCATTGGTGGTTCTCCCTTGGTGTCGAGAACTGCGAATCAGTGGGTGGGGACTGTCGCATCGGCGCGTAGCAACGAACCGGCATCGGGGATGTCGACGCGGGCACCGACGGCGCGCAGGATGTTGTAGGCACCGGCGGTGGCGGCGGACAGGACCGGGAGGCCGAACTCGTCCTCGGCAGCTTGGATGAGATCCAAAGACGGCATCTGCACACACGCGGACAGGACGAGTGCGTCGACGCCGTCCAGATCGAGGCTGCGGGCCGCGTCCATCACGCGCTCACCGCGAATGCATCCGACGTCGGCATTGTCGGCCACCTCGAGAGCTCGCCAGTCGGCCACTTCGAAGTTTTCCTCTTCGAGATAGCGCACAACCTGCTCTGCCAGTGGGCGCATGTACGGGGTGACGAGGGCGATGCGACGTGCCCCGATGGATTCGAGGGCAGTCACCAAGGCTCCGGCGCTCGAGAGCACCTTGGCTCGGGCCCCGCCGGCGGCCAGCTGTTCGGCGACCGACAGTTCAACGCTGCGGTGCTCGCCCGGCCCGGTGGCCATGATCGCCACGAGGCACGCGTACAGCAGAACATCGACTCCGGCGTCACCGAGTTCCAGAACGCACCGTTCACGTTGTGCGTTCATCGCGCGCAACTGTTCCGGTGAGACCGTGTGCATGCGCATGCGACTGGCGTGGAAGGAAAAGGAGCGGTCGGGGTGACGCCCGAGAAGTCGGGGCATCTCGGTTTCGACGGTGATGTTCGAGCTGGGGACTACGAGTCCGATGCGAGCGGGTGAAGGGTTCATGGTGCTCCTCATGAGCGAATCGACAACAATGACAATTGTTCGACACTGGCATCGCTTTGTCAACAGTGATGTCGTTTTACCGTCACTATCGTCGAACACCAAAAGGGAAGGCCCGGTACCGACGGGTACCGGGCCTTCGTTCGTGGAAGTCGTCAGAGACGGGGTTCGAGCCTGTCCAAGCGTTCACGAATCTCGTTGAGGAGACCGAGCGATCCGACCTCGGCTTCCTCTCGAGGTCCTCGCAGCATGTCCTGCGCCAACTGGGTGATCGTGGCCACCACCGATTCGATGTCGGAGGCGTCTTGGGGACGGAACCACCACGCCACCCAGTTGCACATTCCCAGCAAGCTGAATGCGGCGGTGCGGGCGTCGATGGGTCGGAACTGCCCGAGTTTCACCCCCTCCTCGATAATGTTGACCAGTTCGCGGACGATGCGGCGTTTGGCCTCGAGGTGCTCGGTACCAGCCGGCTCGGGTAATACCGTTTCGGAGCGATCCAGAATGCGGAATTGGCTCGGATGCTCGGCACGCTGCCGCACGAGCAACTCGGTCAGGTTACGCACCTTCTCCAACGGCGACAGATCGGGCCGCGCGCGAAGCTCTTCGAAAACCACGGCCAAACTGCGGGAGACCTGCTCGACGAGCATGGAGAGGAGATCGTCCTTGGTGTGCAGGTAGTGGTACAGCGCGGACCGCGACACATCCATCGCATCGGCGATGTCCTGCAGGCTCGTTGCCTCGTAGCCTTTGACTGCGAACAACTCCGTTGCTGTATCGAGCAGTTCGGACACGATCAGTTCGCGGCGCCGTGTACTTCTCGTCCCATTGGTTCGTTGCTTCGCCGGCATGCTTGCAGTGTATCGACGCCTGAGGGTACCGCCTGCCGCCGATCGGTTCGTTGTGTCGTTGCTCATCGGACGAGCACCACGGCGTCGCATCTGCCGGCAGCGACCGCGGCGGCGCCCTCCGGCCGAGCAACCGAAGGTAAGGTCACGACGACCGCGGATGCGGTGTGCCATCGCAGCCGTTCGGCCATGTCGATGCGCGCACCGATGGACGGGGCATCGTCGGGCCCCTCCAGCATTACGACGGTCTGGGCGGAACGGGACTCGAGCTCAGCCACAAACTCGTCAGCGCGATCTCCCCAGACGTCGGTGTCGGTCCAGGTCAGGTGGCGTACGCGGGCATCGTCGCGAATCGCGTCCGGGTCGATCTCCCGCCTGGCGAGCGTCAACGCAGCATGGTCGAGCGGACGGGACAGGATCCAATCGTCGAGGGTGGCCGGGTCGGTGACGGGCGCATCACCGAGGTGACGTAGGGCCGCCTGCACGATCTCGGGGTGGGCAGTGGCGTAGTCAGCGACCGAAAGGTTGCCGGCGCGGGTCATGTAGGACAGCGCGACCCGTTCGGGTAGCTGGTCGTGGCGGTTGCGGTAGCTCGACCACCATCCCTGACTGCGCGCGGCGAGGTGTTTGAACCGGTCCACCACCGGTCGTCGTGCGGCCTCGTAGCGCGTGAATGCTTCGGTGACGTCGCGGGTATCGGCGAGCGAACGGGCAAGCGCGATCGCGTCTTCGAGGGCGAGTTTCGTGCCGGAGCCGATCGTGTAGTGAGCGGTGTGTGCGGCGTCCCCGAGGACCACGACGTTGCCGTGCGACCACCGGTCCAGGCGGACCGTGGGAAACCGTGCCCACCGCGTCCGGTTCGTGAGAAGTTTCCGGCCATGCAGGTCGGCGGAGAACGCCTGCTCCAGCATCCGCACACTGACCTCGTCGGTCTCACCCGGCGCCAAGCCGGTTTCGTTGTCCGCCAGCCGTGCCGACTTCCAGGTCTGTTCGTCGGCCTCGATGAGGAACGTGCTGCGCCCGTCCGCATACGGGTAGGCGTGGGTGACGAACAGTGCATCATCGAGGGATCGGGCCGCGAAGTAGGCGGTGTCGACGGCGAAATCGGCTCCGCACCACATATAGTGCAGACTTCCATAGGAGACGTGGACGCCGAGTTCCGCAGCGAGTTTGTCACGCACGGCACTGCGGGCACCATCGGCGGCGACGACGACGTCGGCGTCGGTATCGGACACGTCCACTCGTGATCCCATGCGTATGTCGACCCCGATGTCGGCGGCAGCCTCGGTGAGTACCTCCAGCAGCGCGGCCCTGCCGATGGCGAGATTTCGTGCCCCGTGCAGTTGCACGTCCCGGTCGTCACCACGCAGGGTCAGCGAATGTCCGGCATAGCTGACCTGGCGAATTCGCTCGGCGGTCTGCGGGTCTACTGCCGAGAGATTGCGCATCGTCGACTCGGTCAGGCTCACACCGAAGCCGAACGTCGACGTGCTCGAGTCCGACCGCTCGTGCACGGTCACACGGGACGAGGGATCGGCCAGCTTGATCAAACGGGCGGCGGCCAGCCCTGCCGGCCCGCCTCCGATGACGTCGATGGTGCGATGAGACATGTTGGTTCTCCTCTAGCGTGCGCCGACTGCGGACGAATCGCGGTTTTCTCGTTCGGCGAGCAATGCATTCGAAATGTGTTCCCGCAGTGCTTTCTTCGATACCTTTCCGACGTTGGACAGCGGGAATTGGTCCAGCGTCTCCACCCGTTCGGGAAGCTTGTATTTCGCCAGTCCCTGCCCGAGGAGAAACTCCCCCAGCGCCCGGACCGTCAACTCCGAAGCGTTCTCCTCGAGGATCAGGTAGACGCAGGCACGCTCCCCGAGTACATCGTCGGGCATCGCGACGAGCGCGGCGTTGGTGACGTCCGGGTGGCGCAGGATCAGCTCTTCGACCTCCTCGGCGTGGATCTTCTCCGCGCCTCGGTTGATGACGTCCTTGATGCGCCCTTCGATGGAGTACACAGTCATTCCGTCGACCTGCTGTGCACGGGCGAGGTCACCTGTGCGGTAGAACCCGTCCTCGGTGAAGGCGTCGGTGTTGTGCTGGGCGGCGCGGTAGTAACCGCGGATCGTGTAGGGCCCTCGGGCGCAGAACTCGCCGACTTCGCCGGATGGCACCTCGCTGGTGCCACCGACCTCGAGGATGCGAATCTCGTCGGCGGGCGAGATCGGATGACCGACGGTGTGGAACCGGAGAGCTTCGCTGCCATGATCCGGGGTGATCAGGAACATCCCTTCGGCCATGCCGAACATCTGCCGAACCGAGATACCCAACTCGTCCCGCAACCGTTCGGCGATCTCGACCGGCAACCGTTGCCCGCCGACGATGAAGTCGCGGATGCTGGACAGGTCGGCGGCACGACTCCGCGGTTCCTCCAGTAGACGAATGGCCAGCGCGGGCGGCACCAGGGGCAGCGTCGTCGGACGCTCACTCTCGATGAGGTCGAGAAGAAGGTCGATACGAGCATTCGGCGCCAGAATGATCGAGGCACCGGACAACAGAGCGGGCTGGAGGGCGAGCGCAATGCCGGCATTGTGCAGAAGCGGAAGCGGATAGAGCAATGTGGTCTCCGGCGACCACCCGAGTGTTGTGGCCCACGCCTTGGAGTTGTAGACGTACTCCTCGTGCAGGCGTGGTGCGACCTTGGGCAAGCCGGTCGTACCGCCGGACAACTGGAAGACCGCGATCTGATGCGGGTCGACCGCATCCGGGACGGGCGCCGCGACACCGATCCGCATGATCTCCTCGAACGAAACAGTGCCCGGCGCAGGTTCCCCGCGCGCAACGACGACGGTGTCGACCGCGCCGCGATCGAGCAGAGAGCGGGCAGTGGCGAGGGTTTCACCGCGTCCGAAATCTGCCTGGATGAACAGCGCCTTGGCGCCGACATGATCGGCGAGCAAGGTGACCTCGCGCTCGCCGTGCTGCGGCAACGTGCACACCGGGCGTACCCCCGCGACGAGACACCCGAGATACGCCACCACGGTTTCGGCGACGTTCCCCATCTGGAACATCACCGCATCGCCGGCGCACAGTTCGGTACCTGCCCGAAGCCCGGAACCGAATTGCTTTGCCATATTGAAGAGTTCGCGGTAGGTCAACCGGACCTCGGGAGTAACGAGCGCCACACGATGGGCATGGTCATGGGCCGCGTCAGCCAGCTCGGCCGGCAACGACCGCCCGCCCCAGAGGCCGCGGCGGCGGTACTCCTCGACAACGTGCGTAGGGAAAGGCGTGAACCCTTCCTCCGCGAACCGGGGTGCGACAGGGGCCGAATCGGATTCTTCTTCAAACATAAATGTCACAATATCGACGATAGTGTCGAATAGTCAATACCAGTGTCTGACTATTGACACTGATATCGAAACATGGACAATCGTGTTACCCACCTCACTCCCATGGAGACTGCATGCCCTCCCCCACATCAATCACGGCCCGGCGCTATCCCGTTGTCGCGGTGTGCTTCGCCGCGATCATCTTCGATGGATACGACCTGATCGTCTACGGATCAACCATCCCCGCCCTGCTCGCGTACGAACCGTGGTCACTGTCACGAACCCAGGCCGGGGCCATCGGCAGCTGCGCATTGCTCGGAATGTTCCTCGGCGCCATCACAGCCGGCACACTCACCGACCGATTCGGCCGACGACGTCTCTTCCTCACATGCCTGGCGTGGTACTCCGCGGCCATGCTTGCCGTCGCCGCGGCCCCCACCCCAGAACTGTTGGGACTGTTCCGATTCATCGCCGGACTCGGCTTCGGCGGCATCGCTCCGGTGGCGATCGCACTCGTTGTCGAGGTTGCCCGCGACTCCGAACGCAACCGTCTGAACGCACTGATGTTGTCCGGCCTACCGGTCGGCGGTGTTCTCGCCGCTCTCGCCGCACTCAACCTGCAGGACGTGATCGGATTCCGCGGCCTCTGGGCGATGGGTGCACTCGCACTCGTACTGGTCCTGCCGTTCGCCTGGCGAGTGATCCCCGAGACCACACCACACGCCACACCCACTCCCGCACACACTGAGCAAACCCGAACAGCCCCCCTGCGTGAACTGTTCGCAGCACCCGCCCTTTCGGGCGTCCTCCTCTTCGGTCTGGCGAACTTCGTCGGCTTCCTACTCGTCTTCGGTCTCAACACCTGGCTGCCCGAACTGATGCACGAAGCCGGCTACAGCCTCGGCTCCGCTCTGACATTCCAGGTGCTCCTCAACACCGGCGCCATCATCGGCGGCGTCAGCGGATCGACACTGGCAGACCGATACGGCAGTCGGCCGGTGGCAGCATCCGCCTTCCTCCTGGCCACCATCGCGATCGGCGGCATGGCGATAGCGCCTCCCCCGCTGCTGATGTACTTCGTGGTCCTCCTCGCAGGTGCGGGATCGATCGGCACACAAATCGTGCTCTTCGGATTCGTTGCTACGCACTACCCCGCTCGCATCCGTGCCACAGCACTGGGAGTCACGACCGGCTTCGGGCGACTGGGCGCTGTCACCGGCCCATTGCTCGGCGGAATTCTGTTGTCCGCTCACGTGCCCTTCGGATGGGTCTTCACGATCTTCGGCGCCATCGCCCTCATCGGCGGACTCGCCTGCCTGTTCGTCCCGCACCGCACCGTCAGGCACACCGAGACGTCGCTCGCTCCTCACCCGGGTACCGAGCGAGTCAGTTGACCCTTCCCGGCGGCACGCACTGGCCCTGACCGGTGCTGCCGTCGGACCCACCGCCCTGACCGGGTGCACATCTGACGGCCTCGCTGCCCGACCGGCACCGGTGCAGGTCTTCGGTCCGGGGCCCCGCCCACTCTCGTCCCACTCGAGGACCTCGGCTCAGCGTGCCGAAGAGAGGAATTCGGCGACAGCCGTGTTGACCGGATCCGGTCGCTCCAGGTTCGTTGCGTGTCCCGCACGCGGGACAACGATCGACGCCCCCTTCGGCGACAGTGCCGCGGCCGCCTCCGCGTGTGCCGACGGCCAGAATTCGCTCTCGGAACCGGCGACGAATAGCACCGGAAGGTCGCTCGAGCGGATCGCCGGACGCCAATCGCGTTTCGCGTGGTCGTTCAACAAGGCGAGTTCCGGTTGCGACAGTTTCCAGTCGACGCGGCCCATCGCGGCGATGAAACGGACCAGCCGCATCCCGCGCTTCCAGATCGGGGTGCCGTGGCCGGTCGAGGGAATTCCGTCCTCGAAGAACGTGTCCACCTCGTCCCCGCCGTAACCGTAGAACCCGTATTCCCAGTCCGGTGTGTTGAGCATCCTCGGTGTCTGGTCGACCACGACCGCGGCGCGAAGCCGCCCCGTGCCGTACGTGTCGACATACGACCAGATCGTGTTCCCGCCCATCGAGCCCCCGATCATCGCCGCATCCCGGAGGTCGAGTTCGTCGAGGAGCGCGTGCACGTGGTCGGCCCGTGTCTGCATCGTCGTTCCGTGCGGCATGGCCGGAGCAGTCCCGTGGCCCGGCAGATCCACGGCGACGACGCGGTGGCCGGCCCGGATCAGCGACGGGATCTGATAGCGCCACGAGGTGGCGGGCGCTTTGAACCCTGCCAGCAAGATCACGTTCGACGAGGACCGGCCGCCGTCACCGTGCACGGTGTAGTCGATTCGAGCTTCGCCGGATTCGATGGATGGCACCTTTTCTCCCGTCGCCCTCCTGCCAGGTGGCACGGTGTCCGCCTGCGTCAGTGCGACGGTAGTACAGCGTGAGGGAGCAATCCATGGAGAACTTCTCCATGGCACAAGCATTCCGGTGTGGAGCTCAGCTCGGCTTTGTGGGAGGGCCACGTTGGCAGAATTCGTGGATCGCCGGGTGTAACGTTTCGGGCCCTCACGGACACCATTCGTGTAGCTGTGGACGTCGGGTCCACGCATTCGGACAGGACACTTGAAAATGCACACCTCACTTCCCCACGAGGCTTCGCACGCGTCGAATCGTTCGGGCGCAGTGAACACTCCTCGTCGAGTCCCGCTGCGGAACCGGCTCGTCACGGTCGTTGCCACCGCCGCGCTCGCGGTCATCCCTGTCGGGGCGGCCACCGCCGTCGCGGCGGCGACCGAACTCCCCGCAACGACCGTCTCCGCGCCGACCATTCCCGGCGACCGCGGCGACAACGGTGACGGCCCCCGCCATGATCGGCAACGCGATCAGCGGCAAGAGCGCAGGGACCAGGGCATGACGCTCGACGAACTCCTCGTCGGGTGGAACAGCAGCCAGATTCATCAGATGTGACGACGCACGGCATCCGCTTTTCGCTCGTACCGCGATCGGGCGAGGGTGTATGCCGTGCACAATAACTCGCGGGCGAGCTCACGGGTGACGGGGCCTGGATTCACCACGGCCAGCCAGCCTGCGGAGCCGTAGACGGGGTGAGCGATGACCGTGTCGGATGCGCCGGCGTCGACGTCGGCTGGGCCTTGTTCTCGCGGTGCGTGGCCAACTGCCTCGATGAACGCCTCCTTTCCGGCGTGGATGTTCACCCGGAAAGCACCGGCACGATCGAGTCGCGAATCTTCGTCACCCGGATAGTTCTTGGTGACGATCGTGGCGAACGGCTGGGTAGTCGTCGGCACGACCCCATCCGGTGAGTAGTAGAAGAAGGTGTCGCCCCAGCTGATCTCCGGCGAGCCGTCGCCCGGGACCGGCCTGAGAGTGAGGACGTCGTCGAGACTCTCCACGAAGTCGATGATGTCGTCTATCGTCATGGTTCCAGCGTTTCATTGAAGTGCTTGTGGAGACCTGGTAGAGCACGTGCAGGAGAAATAGGGAGGCGAGTCTCCACATGCAGAATTTCCGGACCGTGGACGTGGCCCGCCGTGCGGGGTGCTCCGTCCAGCAGATCCGCAACCTCGAACGCGACGGTGTGCTGCCTCCCACCACCCGCACAGCCGCCGGATACCGGATCTACGCCGAGGTGCATCTGCAGTCCGCGCTGGCCTATCGAGAACTCGCCCTCGCCGCCGGTCCGGTCGACGCCAAACGAATCGTGCGCAGCGTCCACACGTGCCCGGCCTCGACGACGGTTGCTCTCCTCGACGCCGCACACGCCCGGCTCCACGCCGAACGCGCCGAACTCGCGCTGGCGAAGAAGGCGGCCGCGGTGATCTCCACCGAGCCGATCGAGGACGTGCGAGCATCCGACTGGATGAGCGTGGCCGAACTCGCCGCCGCGCTCGGCGTCCGCTCGTCCACGTTGCGGCACTGGGACGCAGAGGGACTCGTCATCCCCGATCGGAACGCACCCACGGGAGCGCGCCGATACTCCCCGTCCCAGGTCCGCGATGCCCGCATCGTGCATCAGTTGCGCAAAGCCGGTTACCGCATCGCACCCCTCCGCGCCGTGATGGCACAACTGCGGCACCCACCCGGATCGCGCGACGTCGGCGCCGCCCTCGCCGTCCGTGACGAGACGCTCACGACCCGCTCCAGAGCCTTGGTCGACGCCACCGCCGCGCTCGCCGGGCTTCTGCCGCCCCACAGTGTCAGTCCGCGCGCGACAGCACCGCCACCAGAAAATCGGAGTCGTCGGTGAACGGACGCAGATCCCACGTCGAGAGCAGCAGATCCACCCTCAGACCGTTGGCTGCGGCGTCCGCGAGGAATTGCGGGAACTCGTAGCCCCGGTCGGCGCCGAACCCGACGATCACCCGGCCGGTCGCGGCGAGATGAGCGGCGAATCCCGCCAGAACCGACTCCCGCGTCGACGGCGCCAGGAAGGTCATCACGTTGCCCGCACACACGATCACGTCGAAATCGGCCGCGACGCCGCGGGCGGGCAGATCCAACTCCGCGAGGTCGCCGACCAGCCACACCGGGCCGGGGTGATCCTCCTCCGCGACGCCGATCAGCACCGGATCGACGTCGACCCCGACCACGACATGACCTGCATCGTGCAGATAACCACCGAGCCGGCCCAGTCCGCACCCCGCATCGAGAACCCGGCCGCCACGGCCCAGCATCGCATCGACCAGCCTGGCCTCGCCCACGATGTCCTGGCCCTTCGCCTCCATCGCCCGGAACCGCTCGACGTACCACGTCGAGTGGCCGGGGTCGGCCGCGGTGATCTCCTCCCACCGGCTGGGGGTGCGCTCGCTCATTGTCTATTCCTCCTCGATCCGGCCCGCTCGGCGAGCCAGTGCCACCGTAGCGAACCCGGTTCCCGCGAACGGTCTCGGTCAACGGACGCCGCGCGCCACCTCGCCGGCCCTCCGGGGAGGATTCAGCCATGAGCGAGTCCCTTCCCGACCGCGTCCAGATCACCGACCGCCTGCACGCCGTGGCAAACCTGCTCGACACGAAGGACTGGACGGGGTTCACCGCGACCCTTACCGACGACACCGTGGCCTACGGCCGGACCGGGCCCGCTGAGGTGGTCGCGCGTGTCCGCTCCCACCTCGACGTCTGCGGCGCCACCCAGCACCTGCTCGGCAACATCCGCATCGACCTCGACGGCGACACGGCACGCACGACGTCCTATTTCCGAGCCTTTCACGTCGGCCTCGGCGACCGTGCCGGCGCGACGTACGAATGCCTCGGCGAATACCGGGACCAGTGGCGGCGCGGCCCGTCGGGCTGGTTGCTGTCCGGGCGGGAGATCGATGTGCGCGCCGAGATCGGCGACCGGAGTGTCATCGCGCCCCGCTGACCAGTCGTACGGCTCAGTCGTGCTCCCGGCACACTGTGGAGTCCGGATCCGGTGCGCAGATCTGCTGCCAGGTGTAGAAGCCGGAGTTGACCACCACATGGAGGTTGTCCTTCGTGATGTTCTGGATGGGCAGGAACACCGTCGGCACCGCCATGTACTGGTTGTCGATCGTGCCGTTGATCATGTCCTCGGGCACGCCGTCGCCGTGGAGGATCGACGTGGTCAGCTGCGCGGCGACCTTCGCCTGGTCGGACAGGTTCTTGAAGATCGTGTTGTCGAGGGATCCCTGTGCGATGAGTTGCAGGGCAGCGAGATTGGCGTCCTGTCCCCCGGTGACGGGAATCCGACCGGCGAGCCCGCGGCCGGCGAGGGCGGCGACGATTCCGCCTGCCAGGTCGTCGTTCATGGTGACGAACAGGTCGATGTCGTTGTTCTCCCGGGTCAGGCATTCGTCCGCAAATGCCTGACCTTCGGCCGGGTCCCAGTCGTCGATCGTGGTCTCGCAGACCACGCGGATCTTGCCGCTGTCGATGAGGGGCTGCAGGTACTCGTTCTGGCCGAGCTGAAACTGGCGGGTTCCGTATTCACCCAGATTGCCCTGCACCCTGGCGATTTTCAGACCGTCACCGGGCATCGCGGCGATCAGGTCCGCGGCGCGACTTCCCTGTCGTCGGCCGACCTCGAGTGGATCGAAGATCACCTGGACCTCCGCCGGTCCGCCGACCGCGTCGTGGTCGTAGAGCACCACCGGCACATTCGCGTCGGCAGCGGCGGTCAATGCTCCCCCCGAAAATCGCGCGTCCGCGGAGATCAGCACGAGCACCGACGCCCCGTCCGCGATCGCCGACTCGACCTGGCTCTGCTGCCGGCCGGGATCGCCTTCGGCGTTGCGGACCGTCACGGTGGCCTTCGGCGCGAACAGTTCGAGGAAGTCGGTGAACAAGGGTTCGTCTCGCTCCATGAACCGGGTCGTCGTGGTGTTCGGAAGAAAAAAGTACACCTTCTTCGCCCCGTCGTCGCCGGGCGGCGGGGCCGCGCACGCCCCGAGCACCATCGCGGCGACCGAGGCTGCGACACCGAACGCGCGCAACCTTGCGGTCACGATGCTTGTCTTCATGAGTCGAGAACCTCCAGGCTGATCATGCCTGGTTCGGACATACCCGCGGGCGAGGACGGCTATGCGCGTTCGTCGATGCTTTCGGTGTTTTCCGGCACCGATCGGAGCACACTGAGTGCAGGGATGAGGAGGAGAGGGTGTTCGACCAGGACCGCGGCACCGTATCCAGCGAAGAGCGTGACACTTCGCAGGCGGACGAGCACCTCCTGAAAGAATCCCTACTCGTCGAACCCGACATCCGCCGACGCCCGTGGCGCGAATTCCTGGAGTCGACGCCCGGGCGACTTTCCGTCCTCGCTGTCGTCCTCGTCGCGGTGGCGCTGACGGCCGGTGTCGTGACGTCCGCCGTGATCGGTGCACGGCAGCAGCGAATGGAAACCCTTCGCGCCCATACCGAACCGCTGGCGGACGCCGCGCAGAACCTCTTCAGCTCCCTGTCGATCGCCGACGCCGCCGCGACGTCGTCGTTCATCGCGGGCGCCATCGAACCGCTCGCGGTCCGCGACCGGTACAACCAGGCGATCGGCGACGCGTCGAACGCACTCGTCACCGCGTCGTACGGAGTCACCTCCGGTGATGTGGACTCGCTGCGCCTGCTCACCGAGATGTCGCGGCACCTCGCCGTCTACACGGACCTGGTAGCGACCGCACGGTCGAACGACTCCGCGGGAAATCCGGTCGGGGTGGCGTACCTGGGAACCGCGTCGGCCCTGATGCAGGACACCATCCTGCCGCTGGCCGAACGCCTCTACAACGATCAGGCCGGCGCGGTCGCCGACACCCAGTCCCACACCGCGCGACTGCCCGTCACCGCAATCGTGGTTGCGTCGGCGGGGGTCGTCGTCCTCGCCGTCGCGCATGCGTACGTGGCGCATCGAAGTCGCCGTCGGGTCAATCCGGGGCTTGCGTGCGCGACGGTCCTGCTCACTGCGCTCGTCGTGTGGATCGTGGTCGCGGGGCTGTTGTCGACATCGGCGAGCGAACGCGCGCGGATCGACGGCGCCGAGCCTCTCGCGGCGGTCACGAAGGCGCGGATCCTCGCGCAGCAGGCACGCGCCGACGAGACGCTCGGACTGCTCCGGCCGGGGTTCGATCCGGCGGGCAGCGACTACACCCGGCACACGGACGCCCTGACCGCGATTCTGAGCTCGGACGCATCACCGGACGCCGTCGACGTGCCGGCGATCGACGATGCGTCCGCTGCGTTCGAGGGATGGCGGAGCGCGCACCGGGAACTGCTGCGCAAGCTTGCGGACGGCGACTACCAGGGTGCGGCGGACGTCGCGGTCGGCCCGGGATCGACGGCGTCGACAGCCCAGTTCCGCGCCCTCGACGAATCGCTCGAAGATGCCATCATCGCGCTGCGTGCCGAGGAACTCGACGCGATGCGTGAGTCGTACCGGACGATGGCGGCGCTCGCCGTGGGTGCCGTCGTGCTCGCCGTTTCCGCGGCACTCGCCGTGATCGCGGGGATCGAGCCCAGAGTGAGTGAGTATCACTGATGGTGCGACCTTTCCGCGCACGGCGACCGGGGCTCACTCGGCTGCTCGGCAGCCTCGCGTTCGGAACTGTGCTGATCGCCGGTTGCGGGGCACCCGATGCACCCACCCCGATGTTCTCCGGGGACTTCACGGAGTTCCCCGTGTCCGTCGGCGCCCGGATCATCGAACCGGCCGAATCTCCGCCATCTGCCGCGGAGCCGTCGTCCTGCGCACCCACGGCGAGCCTCCGTCCGGGGATCGCCGGCGTCGGCGGCACTCTCGACGAGATCCGGGCCCGCGGAACCCTGGTCGTCGCCGTCGATCAGAACACCAACCTGTTCAGCTTCCGCGATCCGACTACCGGCACCCTCACCGGCTTCGGCGTCGACCTTGCGAGGGAGGTCGCCCGCGACCTACTCGGCGACCCCGGCAAGGTCGAATTCCGGCCACTCGGTTCCGACGACGGCGCCGACATGCTCGCGCACGGGGACGCGGACCTGATCGTGCGCCCGGTGGCACTGCCCTGTGAGAGCCCCCAGGATCTGGCCTTCTCCACGGTGTATCTCGAGACGCCCCGTCGACTCGTCGTTCGGGACGGATCCGGGATATCCGAACCCGCGGACCTGGCACGGCGACGGGTCTGCACGCACGACGATCCGGCCTCGATATCGGCGTTGTCGCGGATCGCCCCCAAAGCCACGATCCTTGCGGTGCCCGACTGGGACGACTGCCTCATGGCCATCCAGCAACGGCAGGTCGACGCCGTCGTGGGTGCTGCCCTCCTCGCCGGCCTCGTCGCCCAGGATCCGAATCTCGACATCGTCGGTCCCGACTCCGATTCCGCCCGGTACGCCATCGCCCTCGCGCCCGGCAACGACGACCTCGTCCGGTTCGTCAACGGCACCTTGGATCGACTGCGCACAGACGGAACCTGGACTGCCCTCTACGATCGCTGGTTGTCGCCGCTCGGCCCGGCACCCGCACCGCCGTCCCCGGAGTACCGGGACTGATCACCTCCCGTAGCCGCAATTAGCGGGCCACCTCGGGATCATCGTCGGCAACGGTCCGCGGAAGGCCGGTCCCCATCGGATCGAGCAGGGCGGTCGTGCGCGCACCCCATCGCTCGTGCGCCGACTGACGGGTCATTCCGGCGGCCTTCCCGATCGTTGCCCATGTCGCACCCTGAAAGCGCAGTCCGAGAACAGTTTCGATGCCGTCCAGTCCCGCCGCCAGCTGGATGCGAAGACTCAGCAGATGCCAGGCCAGGGTGCGCTGGTTCGGAATGTCCGTGCCCTGCTCGGCATCCCATTCGGCCGTGCCCGGAAGCGGCCCGGTGCCGATGATGTCGTCGGCGTGACGGCTCGCTTCGGCTGCCGCAGCAGTGATCACAGCGCGCGCAGCGGCGTCGATGTCGGCGCTGACGGCGCGTTCTACGAGTTCCATGACGATCTCCCATTCTGTCAGGTATAGCCTGACAGCATTTGCCAGTGGCGTCAAGCCTTCCCTGACACGGGCCGCGGCAGCGTCGACACGTGCCGAATTACCCGGGCGAGGCCGCACGGAGCTGTGCTGCGAGATCGGTGATGTCGGTCGCCGAAATGTCCCAGCTGCCCGTCGGCGCGAGATCGGTGGTCTGGTGAGGTCCGTGTTCGAGGGGCCGGAGAATGAACGCTGTCGCCAGGCCCGCGGCCTGTGCGGCCTCGAGGTCGCCGTTGTGCGCGGCCGCAAGCATGACCTCGCCCGGGTGGAGACCGAGAAGTTGTGCAGTGTGTAGATAGGCCCGGGGATGCGGTTTGTACATTCGGTTGCTATCGGAGCCGATGATGACATCCCACGGGATTCCGGCATTCTTGGCCATGTCGAGCAGCAGAGAGGTGTTGCCGTTCGAGAGCGGACCGATGATGTAGTCGGACCGGATTGCGGTGAGACCGGGCACGCTGTCGGGCCACGGAGTGAGTTCGTGCCATACGCGCGAGAGATCGTCCAACTCGCCGGCGTCGTGATCCGCGGGGTCGATGCCCGATTCGAGGAGCGCGGCGTGGAGGTTTTCGCGGTGCAGGGTATCGAGTGTCACGAACTCGCGGGCACCGGACCGGATGGGTTCCATGGACGGCTGGTAGCGGTCCCGCCACCGATCGGCGAACGCGGCTGCGTCCAGTTCGAGCTGACGGCGTTCCGCGTAGCCCGCCACAGCGGAGGCGATACCGGTGCGCCAGTCGACGACGGTGCCGAACGTATCGAACAACACGGCACGAATACTGCGTCCCGTCGACGGGGACCGGAACCGCGCACCACCCATGAGGCGTCCTTTCGCTCGAACACACGACGTCGCACCACAATAGTGCGGCGACTCGCCGTCACGAGTCGCCGCGCGGATGGTTCAGACGCGTCGAACGGGCATGATCGAGCGCACCAGCGGCTCACGGAGGTACAACCCACCCCACACGAATATGCCGACATAGATCGGGAACAGCGTGGTGCTGACGATCGGCTGCTCGGTGAGCATGTTGGTAGCGACCGCTCCACCGAGGTATCCGGTGAGCAGCACGGCTCCCAGGATCGAGGTGACGGGCACGATGTAGAGAATCAAGCACACCAGCAGAACCACGCCGATCACGCGGTTGAGGTTCTCGGCGAAGCCCAGTTCGGCCATCGCATCACGCACCATCTCGGTGTTCGCGATGTGGATCAGCGAGTCGAACAGGAGAAACAGCACCGCGAGTGCGCTGACGACGAGCCCTGCGACTCGGGCCTTCTTCGTCGTTCCGTCCGTGGGCGCGGATGTCGCGTCGGACGCTCCGGTGGCGGGAGGTGTCGAGGTCATGAGATTTTCTCCTTGTTGTTCAGGAAGCTCCAACACGCTTCGTGGGTCCTCACACCAGTACAGACCGGAGGTGCCGGGAAAACTCACCGCGGCGGGGTGAACGTGGTGCGCCACCCGAGCTTCGACCGCCCGACCGGACGCTCTCCCCGGTGGTTGGATGAACTGGTGCAACTCGTGATCGAGGCAACCGACCTTCCCGGATCGTCGTGCCCGCCGGGGGCCAATTTCCCCGGCTACGACAACATCCATGTGGCCGTGCAGCGCCGCGGTTCCCCCGGCGATCTGCTCGACCTGCATCCCGGGGACGCGGCCACCGCCCGCTGGGTTCTCGAGTGCACGGCGACCCCGACGCCGGCGGGTCTCGACATCACCGGGCCGTACGTACAGGGCCGTCCCGGTGCACGGTTCGTCTACCTGTCGTGGGGGACAGTCGACGGAGACGGCGGATTCGCCATGTTCCGACGGGCGAAGTTGATGTGGGACGGGGTGGATCAGGCCACCGCGGACGCAGCGGCGTCGGCCGGGCGCATCACTGGGCGACTCGGACTCACCGACGCCCGCGGGAATCCCCTGTGCGCTGCAGTGCGACCGCCGTTGATCGAGTGGTCTGCGTAGCCACCGCGATCAGGACGCGGGCACTTCCCACTCGACCACGGTCCCCGGTGCACCGTCGCGGATGACGGCACGACCACCGAGTTGCACGGCTCGGTTGCATATGTTCGCCAGCCCGTGCCCCCGGACAGCGTCCGTGCCCATCCCGGCTCCGTCGTCCGTCACGCTCAGCGCCAGGCGGTCGTCGTCGGCGGCGACCATCACACGGCACGATGTCGCATGGGCGTGCCGGGCAACGTTGCTCAGGGCCTCCCGGAGCACCGCCTGAAGTTCCGGACCGGCGTCGTGGCCGGAGAACTGGTCGACCGGCCCGTCCAGGCACACGTCGGGAGTGAATCCGAGTGCGGCGGTACTGCTCTCGACGATCTCACCGACCGCCGCACTCAAACTTGCGGTGCCGTTCGTCGGTGCGGTCGCACCACTCTCGAGGTCGAAGATGACCGCCCTCAAACCGCGAACGATGCTGTCGGTTTCGTCGATCAGCGGATCGAGATCCGCGGCGAGGCGGGGATGACGTCGAGCCAGGGAAGTCAATGCCAGGCCCAGCCCGAACACGCGCTGAATCGTCAGGTCGTGCAGATCGGCGGCCATCCGGGTTTGTTCGTCGTGGCGGGTTCGTTCGTGTTCCGCCTGCACGAGTAGCCGATTCTGGGTGAGCAGACTGGTCCGCATGGTGTCGACGGCGCTGCCGATCATCGACACTTCCCTCGGCCCATCGGTGCCGATCTCCCTCTCGTAGTCGCCCTCGGCCACCGCGCTGATGTCTGCGACGAGACGCTCGATCGGCCGGGTCAGCAATCGTCGCGTCAGATGCAGGGAGGCTATCGCGGTGCCGATCGCGAGAACGAACGCGACGGCGGTCGCGACATTTGCCAAGATCTGCGCCGACCGAACCCGGTCGACCTGTTCGGTCACCCGTTCATCCGTCAGGGCATTGAGGTCCTGAAGCTGTGAGCGCAGCCCGTCGAACAGTTCCTTGCCCGTCGCGGTCATGGCCACGACCTGCTCGTCCGCTATCTCGTTGTTGCGACGAGCGAGGATCTCCGGCTCGCTGGCCTGAGTGGTCCAGGTGTTCGCCGCCTCGACGACCGCGTCCAGCGTTGCCGAAGCCTCCGCGTCGCCGGCAAGCAGCGCGGTCAGATCCGACAGGGACGCGGCCGCGGCGTCCCTGCCTGCGTCGTACGGTTCGAGGAAACTGGGATCACCGGTCAGAACATAGCCACGCTGCCCGGTCTCCTGGTCCACATAGGCGGTCGTCAGCTCCGACACGGCATGCTGCGCGGGCAGGAGGCGCTCGGAGAGCACGTTCTCGGACGCACGAACCACCAATCTCCCGTACACGGAAAACGCGGCAGAAACGGCGAACAGGGCCACGAGGATCCCGATCGCCAGCCACAGCAACGTCCGCAACGACATCCGTCTGGCACTTGCAGTCCGACCCGGCATGGTCAGCCTCTCACCCGTTCCGAACACAGGATCGGGTGCCTGGACGTTCCGACCCCGCCGGTTTCCACACTATTGCGCCCGACCTGCGCGGCGGAACCGATTGCCGAGTCCGATCGCCACCGGATCGTGGGTCACGCGGGAGGGTGCGCGCCGAGCCAGGTCGCTGCTCTGCGCGCCGACGCGCGCGAGAGCCACGCATCCTGAACGAGCTCCACCAATTCTTGCCGGGACAACTCGCCGATGCGGCTCCCCCGCAAGAGCACCGACAGGTGGCCGTCGAAGTGTGAGGTGGTGAAGAACGGTGTCGCGTGGTCGCGGACAAGCGCCTCCTTGTCGGATTCGGACGGCACCCAGAACACGATCACGTCGTCATAACGTTCCCCGGTGTCGGGGTCCGTCGCATCGGGTCGCGGATTGCGGAAGAACACAAACGACTTGCCCCCGATCTGGTAGACGGGATTGTCGCCGGGGCCATGGGTAACGGTGACGTGCGGCATGCCGAGAGCCAATTCGTGCACGTCTTCGACCCGTGCCGCACGTGTGGTTGCCACCAGACAACCCTAAATGCTCGGCATCCGGGGCGCCTCCGTACCGGGTTTCAGGCCGTGTGTGCGCGTCCGGCCTCAGGTTTGTGTTGTGTTGTGCGCATGGATGAGTCGGAGGGCCGCGTCCCGGTCACGGCGATCCAGGGCGTCGACGAGGTCGACGTGCAACTGCTGTCGTTCGGCGATGTATTCCGGCAGAGGTCTGTCGCCGACCGGTTCGACGGAGACGGTGTGGGATTCGATCAGATCGAGCAGACTCAGGTAGATCGACTTCAGGATCGCGTTGGGACTCACGCGAGCGATCGCGGCGTGCAGTTCCCAGTTGGCTCGGACGAATTCCGTCGCGTCGCCGGCGTCGGCAGACTGCCGCATGACGTCGAGAGCGGTGCGCATACGAGTGATGTCGACGGCCGAACTGTGATCGAGAGCGTCCTCGACGAGCAGCGGGTCCAGGGCGTCACGGATGCGTACCGCATCGGCGACATCTCCTTCCGCGGCGTCGAGGGAGAGGATGGAGTTCCCGAGACGCGCGATGGGGGTGGGTGAAGCGGCAAACAGCCCCCCACCGGGTCCCGATCGGACTGCGATCACCCCACGTGACTGCAGAATGCGCAGAGCTTCGTTGAAAGTGCCTTTCGCGACGCCGCATTGTTCCTGGAGTTCCTTTTTCGTCCCGAGGCGCGCCCCGTGCGGCGACTGCTCCGCGAGTTGACCGATAGCCAGTGCAGCTTGCTCGGTCCGGCTCAGCGATGCGTCCATCATCATCCGCTGCGCGAGATCGGTCATCGTGTCCTCGTTTCGTCGTGCCCATCGCCGCTTCACCGCTGGGAGTCGGGCCAACGCCGATTCTACCGTATTGAGCATGCTTGATACGGATTGATTGGGTCGAGTCTCTTGACATGCGGTGCGGGTCACAGCATGCTGTGACTATTCAACATGCTCAATAGGGCTCAATAGGGTCCTATTGCACTCGCACCCGAGGAAGAGCAACGAACATGCAGGACAACACGCACGATGTCGTGGTCGTCGGCGCCGGGCCCGTAGGACTGGCGCTGGGTCGGATGCTCGGCCTGCGAGGCCACGACGTGGTGATCGTCGAACGCTGGCCGGAGCCGTACCCGCTCCCGAGGGCAGTCCATTTCGACGACGAGATCGGCCGTGTCTTCCAATCGATGGCCCTGACCGAGGAGGTCGAGTCGATCTCCGAGGCGGTGCCCGACTACTACGAATGGCGCAATGCGGCGGGCGAGGCGCTGGTGCGGATCGACTGGTCCGGCACCGGTCCGAACGGCTGGCCGACAGCGAGCTTCTTCTCCCAGCCGCAGCTCGAGAAGGTACTGGCCGAGGCGGTGGCGACGATGCCGAACGTCACTCTGCTGCGCGGCGCCGAAGTGGTCGGTATCGACGAGGGCGCAGACGACGTCGCAGTGACCTTCACCAGCACCGTCGTCAAGCAGCGGCAGGTGCGAACACGGTTCGTCGTCGGCTGCGACGGCGCGAACAGCTTCGTCCGTGAGCGCATGGGTGCGACCATGCACGACGAGGGCTTCTTCTTCGACTGGCTGATCGTCGACACCATTCCGCTCGACGACCGCGAGTGGGCACCACAGAACTGGCAACTGTGCGATCCCGCCCGGCCGACCACGGTCGTGTCGGGCGGACCGGGGCGTCGTCGGTGGGAGTTCATGCGACTGCCCGGCGAGACGAGAGAAGAACTGAACACGCCGGAGAAGGCATGGGAATTGCTCCGGGCGTGGGACCGGACGCCGGAGAACAGTGAACTCGAGCGGCACGCCGTCTACACGTTCGCCGCGCGGTGGGCGGACCGGTGGAACGCCGGCCGTCTCGCGATCGCCGGTGACGCCGCGCACCAGATGCCTCCCTTCGCCGGGCAGGGCATGTGCTCGGGTATCCGCGACGCAGCCAATCTGTCGTGGAAGCTCGATCGCATCCTGCGCGGCGAATCCGACCTCGCATTGCTCGATTCCTACACCTCCGAACGCAGCGCGCACCTGCAGCATGCGGTCACGATGTCGGTCGAACTCGGGCGGGTCATCTGCGTCCTCGACGAGGAGAAGGCCACCGAACGCGATACCCGCATGATCGGCGGTGGCGCCGACCCCGCGAAGGTCTTGCCGGTCACAGCCCTTCCCGTCCTCGGAGACGGCGTCACCGCGCAGGACACCGACGGCGGCGGGCTGCGCGGGACCCTTGCACCACAGTTTCCGGTGCGGATCGGCGCCCACAGCGACCTCCTCGACGAGGTCACCGGCTTCGGTTCGGTCCTGCTGGTACGCGGTGACACCGATGTCGCGCACGCGGATCCGACACTGCGGCAACTGCTCGACAGCACCGGCGTACGGCTGAAGACCGTCGAGGAGACCGGAGCACCGGATCTGCTCGACTCGACCGGTCAATGGACTCGGTGGCTCCACGGACAGAACATCAGCGCAGTGCTCGTCCGGCCGGATCACTACATCTTCGGCGCCGTCACCGACAACACCCAACTGACGGATCTGCTCAGCGAATACCGCGACCGACTGCGGGCCCTATACCCCTCGACCACCAGCCCCCACCCTGCAACCACCACCGTGTGAACTCAACCCAGGAGAACCACTTTCATGCGCATCGCCAATATCGACCACCGTGCCGCCCTCGTCCTCGGAGAGGAAGGTTCCGAGCGGGCCGTCGACATCGCCCACGGCTCCCGCGGCCGGTTCGGCCCGAACCTGCAGGCTCTCTACGAAGCCTGGGACGACGTCACCGAATGGGCCGCAGTCCAGGACCTCTCGGCTCTGGCCGACGACAGCTTCCCGATCGACCGGTCCCACCTCCGCGCACCCTCACCGGCTCCCCGGCAGGTGTTCGCCGTCGGCCTGAACTACCACGCCCACGCCGCCGAATCCGGCTTCGAATCCCCCACCCACCTGCCGCCGGTCTTCACCAAATACGCCTCCAGCTTCACCGGCCCCGACACCGACGTGATCATCCCCACCGGCGGCAACGTCGACTGGGAGGTCGAACTCGTCGCCGTCATCGGCCGCGAAGCCGGCAACATCGACGAGGCCGACGCCTGGGCGCACGTCGCCGGACTCACCGCCGGACAGGACATCTCCGAACGCATCACCCAGACCCGCGGTCCCGCACCGCAATTCGGTCTGGGCAAATCCTTCGCCGGGTTCTCCCCGCAGGGACCGTGGCTGGTCACCCCGGACGAGTTCGCCGACCCCGACGACCTCGAACTCGGCTGCACCATCGACGGCGAAGAAGTGCAGAAGGGCCGCACCCGCGACCTCATCTTCCCCGTCTCGAAGCTCATCGCCACCCTCTCCCACACCGTGACCCTCTACCCCGGTGACGTGATCTTCACCGGCACCCCCGCCGGTGTCGGGATCGGCCGCAACCCGCAACGGTTCCTGCAGGTCGGCGACGCACTCGACAGCTGGATCGACGGCATCGGCGAACTGCACCAGAGATTCGTCGCCGAACCCGACGCGCAGTAAGGACGCCACGTCATGGGACTACACGGACTGGGCAAGGTCACCATCGGCGTCCCCAACGTCGACGACACCATCGCCTACTACTCCGACTTCGGACTCGAGCACCACGGACACGGGGTGTTCGCCACCCGCAACGGCGGCGAACAACTCGAAATCGTGCACGCGCCCACCCGGCGACTGGTCGAGCTGACCGTCGCCGCCGACGACCCCGACGACATCACCGCCACCACAGCGCGGCTGACCAAGCTCGGTACGGCGATCCAGTACGACGGCACCTCCGTCAGCGCCGTCGAACCGATCACCGGCACCCTGGTGCACGTCGCGGTGCGACCCCGAATCGTGATCGAGCCCGCGGTATCGCCGACGCCGTACAACGGTCCGGGCCGGATCGACCGCTGGGGGCGGGCCCCGTTCCTCACCCGCACCGATCCGGTACGCCCCCGCAAACTGGGACACGCGGTGATCGGGTCCACCGACCTCGAGACCACCATGAAGTTCTTCACCGACGGTCTCGGATTCAAGGTCAGCGATTACATGGGCGACAAGGCCGCGTTCCTGCGCTGCTCCGTCGAGCACCACAACGTCCTCGTCATGGCCGCACCGGTGAACTTCATGCACCACACCAGCTGGCAGGTCGACGACATCGACGAGGTCGGCCGCGGCGCCCACACCATGCTCGAAGGCAATCCCGAACGCCACATCTGGGGTCTCGGCCGCCACTACGCGGGCGCGAACTTCTTCTGGTATCTCAAGGACCCGGCCGGGAACTTCTCCGAGTACTACTCCGACATGGACACCGTCCCCGAGGACGAACTCTGGTCTCCGGAGGTGCTGCACGGACTGCAGGGCCTCTACGCCTGGGGACCGCCGCCGCCCCCGTCGTTCCTCGAACCGGACGACCTCGCCGCCCTCATGACCGGAGCGCATTCCGCGAAGGGATGACTGCGGGCTTCGTCGACATCGAGAGGGTTCTGCCATGGACTCGGACACATTGCCACCACGCGCGCTCGTCGGCAGGGGGGACGACGTTGCCTCGATCCTCACTCTTCTCCGCGACCCCGCGGTCAGGATGCTGACCGTGGTCGGCGCCGGAGGTGTGGGGAAGACCGCGGTCGTCGCCGCGGTCACGAGGGAACTGGTGACATCGGGCACCGACGTCACGCCGGTGGACCTGTCGGGATGCGAGTCCGCGACAGATGCGGTGACCCAGATCGGCAACACCATGGCGACGCCGCCCGAATCGGAGAAACCACACGTCGTCGTGGTCGACAGTCTCGAACGGATCCGCTCCGAGGTGCGCGCCCTCGGCGCGCTCCTGAGTGCCCACCCGCACGTCCGGCTCCTTGCAACGAGCAGGGCTGCGACCGATCTGTCATACGAATACCGATATGTACTGGGCCCTCTCCCGTGTCCGGACCCAGACGGTGCCCCCAACATCGACGCGTCGACCAGTCCAGCGCTGACACTCTTCCTCGATCACGCCCGCCGGGTTGCCTTCGAACGAGACCTCGAGGCCCAGGCCCACACGGTCGCCTCGATTTGCCGGCAACTCGGCGGGCTTCCCCTCGCCCTGGTGATCGCCTCCCATCAACTGAGCACGTTGACGCTGGACGCCCTGGCGGCGCGGATCGAGGACGGTTGGTCGCCGAACATGCGTGGACCCGCTGATCTTCCCGACCGTCACCGCACCTTGGCCCGCACGGTGGCGGACACCGTGTCGCTGCTCGCGCCGGTCGATGCCGCCTTGTACAAGGTCCTTGCGGTTTTCGACGGCGTCATCGAACCTCGAGCGCTGTCAGCGATTCTCGCCGATTCGGTGGGCGAACCGCACGGACCTGCCGAAGTCTGTTCTCCGCACGCGGTGGTGGATCACCTCGACGAATTCGTCCGCCTCAGCCTGCTCACTCCGGTGCCCGATCGGACGGGCCGTCGCACACCCGCCTTCGCGATGGCGCAGACCACGCGCGACTACGGCCGGCAACTACTGCGGTCGGAACCACAGCCTGCGACCGCCAGAACTGCCCACGCACAGTATTTTCTGCACAGAGTGCTCGACGGCGCGGACCTCGTGGGACCTGCCGCCGACGACTGGCTCACACGTACCGACGGTGACCTCGGCGACATCAGGTCGTCACTACGGTTCTACCTCGAATTGGGCAACGAACGCGCAGTCGACATTGCCGCAGGAATGCGCAGCTACTGGCTCGCCAGAGGTCTCCTGCAGGAGGGCGTGCACTGGCTCACCAACAGTCTTCGGCTCACGGACGACAGGCGGTCCGTGCCGGCCGTGCGCGCCCGCGAGGCCCGGGCAGTTCTCACCGGTGCCGCGTCCTCATATGCGCATGCGCTCGCCGAATTGGACGAATGTGCCCGTGATTGGCAGGAATTGGGTGAACCGACCGCGCGAGCCCGCACTCTCGTCGACCTTGCCGCCGCCCGATTCGAAGTACACGGATTCGACGCCGCCCGCCCGCTCTTCGAGGAGGCCATCGCCAGCCTCGACGACGCGGACGACCGGTGGTGGGCAGCCCGCGCCCGCAGCCTCTTCGGCGCCTCGGCCGCCGCGACCGGCCACCACCGCGAGCTTGCCCGCAGCACCCTGGACCGTGCCGTCGAAGGGTTTCGCGGTGTCGGAGACAGCTCGTACACCAACGTGCCACTGCAACAACTCGGCCGCATTCTCCATGAGGACGGCCACGACACTCAGGCGACAGCGCTGCTCGCAGAGGGACTACGTCTGACCCAGGACGCCGGTGATGCCTGGAACAGCTCGGTCTTCCTCAACCTCATCGCCGAGATCGAACTGGGCCGTGGCACCGTCGTCGCGGCTGCCACCCACTACCTCGAGAGCCTCGCCCTGGCGGCCGCAATCGGTGCGAGACCACGTTTCATCTGGTGTCTGGAAGGTCTTGCCGTGTGCCTCCACGATCTCGGCGACAGCGACTATGCCGCCCGGCTGGTAGGTCTGGCGATGTCCATCCGCTCGACGTTGAATCTGCACGACTGGGTCGAATTCCCGGCCAGAGCGATAGATTTGACCGGAATCCTCACCGGACCGCCGTCCAATCTCTCGGTGCTGCACGCAGAAGGTTTCCGAATGACAGTCGGTGACGTCCTGGCCTACGCACCGCAGCTCGTGGCCGCACGCAGCGCCCGGCGCAGTCGACAGGATCGCTATCCCGACGGTCTGACCGCCCGCGAGGTGCAGGTGCTCCGGTTGATCGCGGCCGGTTCGACCAGCCGGGCGATCGCCACCGAACTCGTCATCAGCATCGAGACCGTCGGCAGGCACATCAGCAACCTGTATCGCAAGATCGGGGCCTCCGGGCGAGCGGACGCCACCGCGTATGCCATCAGATCCGGGCTGATGGACCACTGACGCCCGCCACGCCTCGAGTGCGGTCGGTTGCGCACGGGGTGCGCTTCGGAGTCGGAGTTGACGAGAACTTGTGATGCGCCGACCGGTGTTGTCGGAGAAAGCTTACGAGCGATACGACAACTTCGACCACAGGAGCGACTGGTGCACGCAATTCGAGGCGACATCGACACCCCCACCCGATCGGCGATACACGACCTCGTCGTCGAATTCACCTGGAAGCTCGACCATGCGGAGCCGGCCGGGTTCGCGGAACTGTTCGAGGCCGACGGAAGATTCGTCACCGGTCAGGCGGTCACGGCCGGCACTGCCGCACTGCAGGCGTTCGCCGACGGACGCACAGCAATGGCTCGCACGTCCCGAAGCGTGCTCAGCAACCATCGCCTCGTTCGTCTCTCCACCTCGTCGATCGAGGGCACGGTGCTCGTCACCTTGTACATGCACGACGGACTCGAGGTTGGTGAACCCATCGCACAGTCGGTGGCGGAATACCGGGACATCTACCTTCGGGGCGCCGACCATGTGTGGCGGTTCCGTGAGCGGCGCTCGGTTCCGATCTTCACGAGGTCGGCGTGAATCCGGCCGGCAGCACGGTCGGCGAGGCCGCCGATCGAACGCACCTGCTGCACGCGTTGGATCTGGCGAGGACGGCGCGCGCCGAGGGCAACCGGCCATTCGGCGCCCTTCTCGTCGATGCCGCAGGGATCGTTCTGCTGACGGCAACGAACAGCGCAGTCACCGACCGCGACATCACTGCGCACGCCGAGACCAATGTGGTGCGCGCGGCGTCGGCGTCGAGGTGGGCTCCGGCACTTGCCTCGACCACGCTGTACAGCAGCGCGGAACCGTGCACGATGTGCGCCGGCGCGATCTATCTGAGCGGCATAGGACGCGTGGTGTACGCACTCGCAGCCAAGGATCTGGCATCACTTCCGGGTGCATCGGACCAAGTCCGCACGGTCCCTACCCCCATGGCGGAGGTGCTCGCCGGTGGCGACGGTGGTCCGGAGATCCGGCATCATCCGATGGGACAGGCCGCCCTCGAACCCCACGTCGACTACTGGACGGGGCAGGCACGATGATCCTCACCTCGACGGTTCGCCTCATTGCCGGGGACGGCCACACGTTCCGGGCCTACTCCGCGCGACCCGAAACACGTCACCATCGCGGTGGAATCGTTCTGCTGCACGAAATCTTCGGTGTCAACCGTTACATACGGACCATGGCTGAGATCTTTGCGGCGCAGGGGTTTCAGACGCTCGTCCCCGACTTGTTCGCGCGCCAGGAGACTGATGTCGAACTCGACTACACCGGGGAGGACTTCACTCACGCGATCGAGCTGCGGGACAACCTGGACCTGTCCACCGCCCGCCTCGACATTTCCGCGGCAGTCCAGTGGCTGCGCCGAAGCGACTGGGGCAATGGGCGGGTCGGTGCGCTCGGCTACTGCCTCGGCGGCGGTCTGGCTATCCTGGCCGCCGCGAGTACCGACGTCGAGACTGCGGTGAGCTACTACGGCGTCGGAGTGCAGGACCGCCTCGACGTCGCCGAACAGATCGATGTCCCCGTCCTGTTCCACTTCGCCGAAAATGACCATTATTGCCCGCCCGAGGCCCGAACCGCCATCGCGGAGGCGTTCGCCGGGAACCCGGAGGCGGAGTTCTACCGGTACCCCGGGGCGAACCACGCGTTCGCCACCTTCGGACGCGACACGTTCGATTCCGAAGCAACCGATCTCGCGTTCGAGCGCACCCTGCTGCATCTGCAGCGGTGGCTGGACTGACCTGACACATCCCGAGTTCTCGTCATTGCGGCCACAACTCGAACCCGCCAGGCTCAGTACAACGAGACTTTCGCCACACCCCCAGTCTCCAAGGATCGCGCGAACCGCGAGTCCCTTCAGGTCCACGACCTCATTCTCGGAGAAGGAAACGACCGATGCACATACTGCCCCGACACGCCGTCATCGCCGGCCTGGTCACACTTGCCCTGGTATCGACGGCAAGTTGTAGTTCCTCGAACACACAGTCCCGTACCGATGGCCTTCTCGACGTCACGGTGGGTCAGCTACCCATCGTCGACTCCGTTCCCTTCACGTTTGCCGTCGACAAGGGATTCTTCCGCGAGGAAGGGATCAACGCGACCGCAGACTTCACCAATGCCGGTGCCATGATCACGAACTTGGTCAACGGCTCCGACCAGTTCGCTCTCGGAGAGACAGCGATCGTGATCCAGGCGTTCGACAAGGGGCTCCCGCTGCGGATCGTCGGGGGCGTCACCAAGAGCACCGATCTCCCCGCTGAGGACACCGGAGTCGTGCTCGTCGCTGAGAACAGTGCCGTCAAGACACCCGCGGACCTGACCGGAAGAACCGTCGCGGTCGGGGCACTGAAAGGCAGTGGCGAACTGTCTCTCCGTGCCGCGCTCGACAAGGCCGGGGCGGACAGCCACCAGGTGAAATTCCTGGAAATGCCGTTGTCGGACATGACCGACGCCCTCGCCAAAGGCCATGTCGACGCCATCAGCACGATCTCACCGTTCGATACCGCCGCGCTCGCCCAGGGCGCCACCCGCTTGATGTCACCGGGCGCAGAGGCGGTGCCCGGTGGCATGCAGCTGACCGTCGCCACCTCGCAGAAGTTCGAACAGGAGAATCCGGAGGCAGTGCAGGGCTTCGTCCGGGCACTGAACCGGGGCATCGAATACGCCGCCGCGCACCCGGACGAGGTGCGGGCAGTGCTGCCGACGATCAGCCCGGTTCCCGCTGAACTGATTCCGGCCATGCGGCTCCCTGTCTTCGACGCCGGCGCCCCCCGCGCCGCGCTGACGCTGTGGACCGGGCTGATGGAGCAGTATCAGTTCGTCTCAGGAGACGTCGATGTCGACGAGTTGATGAGCTGATCGATCATGACCACGCTCACGCACACGCCTCGACCCCCGGCCGCAACCTCACCGCGGTTTCCACTCCCCCAGCGACGCCTGGCCACGCGGGCAGCGGTCGTCGTCGCTGCCCTGGCAGGCTGGCAGCTGGCGGTGCAGTCCGGGCTGTTGCCCTCCAGTTCGATACCTACTGCCACACAATCACTGTCGGCTCTCGCGTCGATGACGACCACGCCGGAGTTCTGGATGACGCTGGGCCAGACCGCGGTGGGCTGGGTTGCGGGCCTCGCCCTGTGCGTCGTCCTCGCCGTCCCCGTCGGACTGCTGATCGGAACATCCGAGTTCCTCACCCGCAGCACACGCCTGATGATCGACTTCCTGCGCACCATTCCCGCGGTCGCACTCACCCCCGTACTGCTGCTGATCCTCGGCTCGACGATGGAGATGAAGGTGCTCCTGGTCGTGTTCGGGGCGTGCTGGCCGCTACTGACGTCCACCGTCGACGGTGTTCATCACGTCGACCCTGTCGCCGCCGACACCGTGCGGTCGTTACGACTCTCGCGTTTCGATCGCATGACTCGACTGATCCTGCCGTCCGCGCTCCCCTTCGTGGTCACCGGATTACGCACTTCGGCCGCCATCGCGCTGATGCTGACGACGGCGGCCGAGTACCTCGGCTCGGCTCCGGGACTGGGCAAGTCACTGGGCATAGCGCAGCAGGCCGGTGGTGTGGATGTGATGTTCGCCTGGCTGATGGTCGCGGGACTGCTCGGTGTTGCCCTCAACGTGGTCTTCCTCCACCTCGAATGCCGGGTGATTCCGTGGTCGCCCGCCAACAGAGAGACAGTGAAATGATACGGAGAACAGCACGAGCGGCCGCCGTCGAACTGTGGCTGCCCATCGTGGCCGTCGCCGTGGTGTGGGTGGCGACAACACGCAGCGAGAGTTTCTATTTCCCTCCACTTCAGCAGGTGGCGCATACCTTCCAGCAGATGTGGTTGTTCGACCGGATCGGATCGGATGCCGTTCCCAGCGTGCGGAACTTCCTCGCCGGTCTGGTGATTGCGACAGTGATCGGAATCGGTGCCGGGTTGGTGCTGGCGCTGCGCGAGGGTCTCTACGATGCCGCACACCCGGTGTTCGAGTTCATGCGCTCGGTACCTGGGATCGTGCTCGTTCCCGTCGGCCTCGTGCTGATGGGTGTCGGGGACGAGATGAAGATCGCGGTTATCGCCTACGGGACGATCTGGCCGATCCTGCTCGGCACGATCGACGGTGTCCGCTCCCTGGACCCGCTCGTACGAGACATGATGCGCAGCTATCACATTCCGTTCCACCATCGATTGCTGCGGGTCGTCCTGCCGGGGGCAAGCCCGCAGATTCTGGCCGGAGCGCGGATCAGCGTCGCGCTCGGCGTGGTGTTGATCATCGCCAGCGAATACGTCGCGTCCACGCACGGAATCGGATACGTGCAACTGCAGGCCGAACGCACCTTCGCGATTCCGGAGATGTGGTCGGCATTGTTACTTCTGGGAATTCTCGGTTACACGAGCAACGTCGTGTTCCGCGGCATCGAACGGTATCTACTCCGCTGGTACTACGGGCTCAGGAAAGCTGGGCAAGGAGGTTCTGCATCATGACCACATCCACCACCACCCCGGCCGCAGCCACCGACCCGGACGTGCCCGCTCGTCTCGCTCTTGATGTGCGGGCCGTGGCAAAATCCTATGGTCGCGGGACTGCCTCCCGGCACATCCTGGCCGACATCACGTTCACGGTCCATCAAGGGGAATTCGTCACCGTGGTCGGCCCCTCGGGGGCAGGCAAGACCACCCTGTTGCGGTGCCTCGCCGGACTGCTGACACCGGACGCCGGCGAGGTCGCACTCGAGGGAGAGAATGTCACCGCTCCCCCGAAGGGCCTGGCCCTCGTCTTCCAGGACTACTCACGGTCCCTGCTCCCCTGGATGAGTGTGCTGGGCAATGTCATGCTCCCGCTCCGCGGTTCGGGCCTGAAACGAACAGAACGCCACCGCATCGCCGAGCAGGCGCTGCAGGCGGTGGGCCTTGCACACGCGACGAACCTCTATCCCTGGCAGATGTCGGGCGGGATGCAGCAACGCGCCGCCATCGCCCGCGCAGTCGCGTGCCGGCCCGAAGTGCTGTTGATGGACGAGCCCTTCGCATCGGTCGACGCGCAGACCCGGGCAGATCTCGAGGACCTGATGCTCAGACTGCGTGAGGAACTGGGGATGACCGTCGTTCTCGTCACCCATGACATCGACGAAGCGGTGTACCTGGCCGACCGTGTCATCGTCCTCTCCGGCGCTCCGACGTCGGTCACCGAGATCATCCAGGTCCCCCTACCCGGCCCCCGGGATCAATTGCACACCAAACTCGAGCCGGCCTTCGCCGAGCTACGCGCACATGTCCTCGGACTGATCCGGCGCTGAAAAATCCCGAGTTCCGGGGATGAACCGACGTTGCCGACCCGAGCAGTATCGAGCAAGAACACCTCCCACCACTGACCTGAAGTGAGGGCACGAATGTCGATCAGCACAGACACCCCCGACCGGACCGACACCACCTCGATCGCCGACGAATTCAAAGACACGATGGCATCCCTGTGCGCCCCGGTCACGGTGATCACCACCATGACCGAGAACACGCCCGTGGGTGCCACTGTCAGCGCCTTCGGCTCGCTGTCGCTGACCCCGCCCATGATCACCGTCGCCCTCGACCGCCGCTCGCGGGTGCTGACGGCTGTCACCGCCACCGGCCGACTGGGCGTGAACATCCTCGGCGAGCACGATGAGGAACTCGCCCGCATCTTTGCTACCAGCGGCATCGATCGATTCGCCGACGCACCCTGGAGGATGGACAGCGGCCTGCCTCGCTTGATCGACGCCCCCGGCTGGCTCGGATGCGACGTCGCCCGGATAGTCGGCGGCGGCGACCACATCATCATTCTCGGGCAGGTCAGAACGGTCGAAAACCGGCCCGCCCGCACCCTCTCCTACAGCAAACGCCGATTCGGGATCCATACTCCGCTGCCCACCTCGGCCCGTCCGTGACTCCCCAACCGCAAAGGAACCGAAGATGACCTCCACCACCACTGCCCCGCTGACCTCGTGGCCGCTCGCCCGCACCGATCGGCGCGCCGCGGCCCTCGCCGGGGTCGATTCCATCCGTGACGAACTCGTTATCGGCGCAATCGAATCCGAATCGGGTCGGCGCCTCAGTGACCGATCCATCGCAGCACTGCGGCAATCGCGGGTGCTCGGAATCATGACTCCCGACGATCTCGGCGGCAACGTCGTCGATGCCGTCACCGCGTTCGAGGTAATCGAAAAGATTGGGCACATCGACCCCGCCACCGCCTGGACAGCCACGATTCTTCTCGAAGGTGCCGGCGAGCTCGCCACCGTGGTCAGCCAAGACACAGCCCGCAGGATCTTCGCCGGCGGCATCGCCCTCAAGGCGGCGTCCCTCAAGCCCGGCAGCGCGCAAAGGGTGGACGGCGGCTACGTTGTCAGCGGCCGGTGGGACTTCGTCAGCGGCCTCTACCACGCTGACTACGTCACCGCGACGTTCCTCATCGCCGATGAGGCCGGCAAACCGGTACGCCGAGCCGCGCTCCTGCCGCGTGGCGAGATAGAGATCCTCGACGACTGGCAAGTACTGGGCATGCGCGGCACGGGCAGCAGCAGCTTCCAGGCCGACCATGTCTTCGTCGCCGACGACATGATCTACGACCCGATGGCTGAGGGCTGCCGCACCGACACCCCGCTGTCCCGCCTCGGCATGGTGCCCTTCGTGTTGCAAATGCACCCCGGCATGGTCCTCGGCGCGGCCCGCCGGGCTCTGGACGAAATTGTCGGCGCCGCGCCGAAGATCCGGCGTGGTGGGCGGATCAACCTGCATCAGCCTCCTGCCCTGACCGAACTCACCTGGTTCCAACGCGAACTCGGCGAACTCGACGCCCGCGTCCGCGCCGCGCGCAGCCTCTGCATCGATACCCTGCACCAGGTCAACGATGTGATCGACGCAGGAGACCGTGTTCAGCTCCCACTGCTCGACCAGATGCAGACCGCCGCCTCGCTTGCCGCGAAGACCTCGGTGGAAGTGGTCACCCGCGCGTTCCGACATGCGGGTGCCGCCGCGATCCTCGACGACAGTCTCCTGTCCAAGCTCCTCCGCGACCTCAACACCATCTCCGCTCATGGGGTGATGGGTGAGGCCGGTTTCGAAAGCCACGCAGAATTCATCCTCGGCCTTCAGACCGACGAGAACCGCCGAATGGTGTGACCGCGGTGTCACCCGACCTGCAGAGCCGAACCGGATGGAATCCCGGACGTCAATCGACGACGAAGTGCGTCCTCTCGAAGAACCGCCCGGCGCCCCGTTCCCGCTGTCGTCCGATCACATATCGACCGGGGGCAATGCCGGTGGCTCCGTGCTCGGGGTGGATGAGGTAGGCGGCAACGCGGGTGTCGAGGATGCCGAGCGCGAGGCGCCGCGGGTCGTTCACCGGTGTCGACCATATGCACATGCCTTCGTCGGCGACGAGGCTGTGCGGGTTTCCGCCCGCCGCGCTCCGCAGCAACTCCACTCCCGACAGCGGGACGTTCTCCGACCGCGTCCATGGACCGGGCGTGACGACTTCGGCGACAAGCGAGTACGGGACTACGATGAGATCGCCCTGGGCCTGCATACCGTCGATGACGGGTACGGATACTTCCTGATCGAGATAGTCGAACACATCGAGGCCCGTGAGGGTCGTGAGATCGGACAAGGTCATGATCGAATTCATGCGAATCACCTTCGGAGTTCGGGTTTTCGGGTTTCAGGTTCGACGAACGAGCCGGGCGTAGTCGGCGCCATTGATGCCGTAGGTCCAGGCCGCGGCATCCAACGCGGACGAAATCCCTGTCGGCACATAGATCCCGTATCGTCGCCGACGGCCGTCGCGTTCGGGAGAACCGTTGACGGCGAGCAGAATGTGATCGCTGCGGCCCCAGCCGTCCGATATCACGTAAAGCTGCAGCGTGTGACCGACATTGCCGGGATCGTCGGCTCGGTCGATCAGCGCGAGTCCGGCCTCGTCGATGTAGGTGTCCCATCCGATGCGCTCGATCGCGCATCGGCGGACCTCGACATTTCGTTCGCGTGCGATACGTTCGACCGTCGGCTCGAGGACGACCCAGTCGGGGACGATAGTCCCGTGCTGCACGAAAAGCGCCCGACCATCTTCGAATTCCAGCGCAGGCGCATCCGGGTGATGCAATCGGTGCTCGTTGTGAACACGGGCCGGTATGGGCTCGGCATGCAGGGCGGTGGGTCGTTCGGCAACGACGCACACATTGTCGAACGCCCACCACCACCCGGTCGCGCCGGTCAGGGCGGTGTGGACGTCGAGTAGCTCGACATCGTCGGAGCGGAACCTGGCGAGCCCAAACCGACGGTACGCGTCGTAGTACGCGACCCGATGGGCCTCTTGCTGTCCATACCAGCTCACGCCACCGGCGACGGCAGGCATCAGTGTCCGTATCGCAGCCGCGGCCCCATCGAAAAGGCTCGTGCGCAACGAATCCCACACGGCGGCTCGAATGATTGCATTGGGGCTGATGTCGGCGCGGGCAGAGTTGTCGGGCGACTGGGCTCGCGCGATCTCGATCGCCCGGCGTTCGTGCGGCCAGTCGGATCGCCCTCGGGCGATCGATGCGTCCATGCGTCTGCGCGATTTCGAAAGCATGGTTGCTATTCGGGCGGAGACGCACTGGACTCCGTCGCCGGCAAACGACAGCGTCGTCGCCAATCCCTCGGCGGCGATCAGGTCCGATCCCGCTGGGGGTGACGGCACCCAGACGAACTCCGGCCGGCTGAATCCGGCTCGACGATACAATGTTTCGATAGCCGATTCCGCCGTGGTGCGATCGGAAGGGTGTGCACACAACCCGTGCGCGAGCCATGCGTCACGCGCAGCTTCGACGCCGAACGTGTATTCGGCGGAGTAATCAGTGTTCTCGGTGAATGTCGCTCGGTGCCGAGTCACCGAGCGGAACGGTGCGGCGCTCACGCGACTGTGGCGGAGTCCGCCTTTCCCATGGTCATGCGTATGAGCGTGGCACGCGAATGCCTCGAGCGCAAGACCTCCGGCTGACCCCCGCGATCTTTCCCTCGCCGGCTCGGTCCAGGGGGGTGGCCAGACACCACCCCCAGGGGGTCTAACACGACCCGCCCCTGCGCGCCACGATGGAGGTACCGGAATCGACAACACCCGCCCCGACCCCCAGAAAGCACACCATGACGTCGACCAACTACGGCGACCCGCCGACCGACGGAGCCCGGCAACGCACTACCTCAACGGGCGCACTCCGAAAGGGGAACTCCCAGTGACGGACTCCGTTCTCTCGTACACCGACCGTGGGCGTACCGACGAGATGACTCTGGTCCCGGACCACTCCCCGATCGTCATCGGCCGCTCCTCGTACGCCGACCTGTCGCTGCCCACCGACCCCGACATCTCACGCCTGCACGCGACCATCGAACGCATCGGCATCCACTGGACCATCACCGACGACGGCCTCTCCCGCAACGGCACCTCTGTCAACGGCACCCGCCTGCAAGGACGCCAGACACTGCACCCCGGAGACGTCATCCAAGTCGGCGAGAGCATGCTCACCTACCATGGGGAGCCTGGCACCGACTGCGGCGTCACCCACATCGGGGGCACCGTCGACGCCGACATCGTTCTCACACCCGCCCAACGCACCGTCCTCACCGAACTGTGCCGGCCATTCCACGACGGCACCGACCACCCCATCCCGGCCTCGAACCGACAGATTGCCGACGCCCTGCACCTGAGCACCGAAACCGTCAAGACCCATCTCCGTGCCCTCTTCAGCACATTCCAGATAGAGGACCTCCCTCAGAATCAGAAGCGCTCCCGACTCGTCACTCTCGCCCTCAACAACGGCGTTCTCAACTAGGGTTCTGATCGGTTCCAAGCCGAAGGGGGGTCGATTTCCAACCCTAGGATGCGTTTCGATACGCGGGAGGTCCGGCGGATCCTGTTGTTGCCAACAACATCTGTCAAGCGAGGAATGCATGGATCCGATCATCGTGATTCTCGGTGGAGTGGTGGGCGCCGTCGCCGCATATGTCGTGCCGCTCTGGCTGATCAAGAGCGGTCGCAGTCCACGGCTGGCCGCGAAACGTGAGGTGTCCACGGCGATCAGCAACGGCGCGCTGCCACCGAACGCAGACATCTGGTCATGGCGAACGCGACTGGTCGAGAACCGACGGTCGGTCGCCCGCGGCAGCTGGGCGATGCTCGCCGCCGGTCTCCTCATGTCATTCGTCGCGCTCGCCAACTTCGCCGACGAGGGTGACTTCTTCCTGACGTGGGTGTTCATGTGGTTGGCCGCCACGTTACTTGCCGCGGCGTTCGGGATGCATCGCCAGGTGAAGCGAGCCGACGCTCTACTCACGGCTGTCAGCGCAGGGGCAACTGGATCAACAAATTCCGGTGCTCGTTGAGTGGACACGTGCATTCGACGTTCGGTCGTCATCCGGCCGCTGGACCGGCCGATGTTGTGAGGTCGCAGCCCACCACACGTCGGCCGATTACTACTCGCCTTCGGGTTCTGCAGTCCTCGGCTGCCCGGTCTGCTTGGGTGCAGCCGGCACCCATTCCCGCAGTTGCTGCACCACTGTTCCGTAGAACGCGTCCGCCGAGGACGTCACGCTGCTGATGAAACTCGCCGCCGTTCCCGACCTTCGACCGCCCATCGGGAATGACTGCTCGAGGCAGAAGGACACGATGTCGCCGGACCGGCCGGCGGTGAGCACTTTCGGATCGGCCCGCACCGCCGCGATGTGCTCGCAGGCTTCGTTTCCGCGCTCGGAGAACACCGCCTCCACCTGAACGTCGCCGGGGACCTCCTTGAGTTGTCTGAGCAGCCACGACAGCCGGCGACCGGAGGTTCCCTCGTTCGGTGCCTCCACGGTGGTCCGGCAGCGGATCTTGTTGGTCCGCACATCCGCGATCACCACCAGATCACCCGCAGTCTCCGGGATCCGCAGGACCGCCTCGAACACGCCGTCGGCCGCCAACCGCTCGGCAACCGCCGCGTTACGGGCCACCGGATCGGTGCTGTGCCTGCGCGGCAGTACGTGTTTGACGGTGACCCCCAACTCGGCGGTCAGTCGCAGCGCGAGATGCCGGGACAGGGACACCCAGGTGTCGGCCACGGTGAGGGCTTTCTGGTCGCCGGCGCGCAGAGTGCCGGCGGTGACTGCGTCGCGCACCGTGACCCAGTGCCGACCCATGTCGACGAACTCGACCGCCCCGGACCGCGGATGGTCGAGGTACCGCAGGAACTCCGCAAGGACCCACGCCTGCAGATCGTCGTCGATTCCGCCGTGGGACAGCAGCATCCGCGCCTCGTGCGCCACCTCCGCCCACGACAGGTGCCGTAGAGCGACCTTGGCGAGCTTGCGCCGATCGACCTCCACCGGCAGCTCCCCCGCGCTGGCCGGGACGTCATTCGACAGGCTGACCACGACGTCGTACTTCTTCTTCCGAGCTACGTCGAGATAATTCTCGAGCTGCTCCTTCTTCAGCTTGCCGCTGCCGGTCTTGACCTCGAGCAGACCGGTCCACACCCTGCTGCCGCGGGCGACCTTCAACACGGCATCCGGAATCACCTTCGTCTCGCCCCGCTCGTACGCCACCTCCACGTACCCCTCGAAGGTGCCCGTGGGAGCCCCCACCCGGGCACACACCGCGCGGGCGAACGGGCGCACCGCCTGCATCGTCGCGATCAGTGCGGACGTGGCACGCCGCTCCTGCTCCTCACCCGCGCCGACACCGATGACCGAGAACAACCGCGCCGGCTGCCAGGTGTCCTGTTCGGCGAGGCCGAATACGAGTGGTTTCGACTTCTTCACCGCCCGCTTGGCAGTGCGGACACCCCGGGTCGTCGCTTTCCGTGGTGCGGCCGGTGTCGTGGGCAGTTCGGGCACCAATTGCGGGACGTCGCCGGTGGAGCCGGACGGCGCCGCCACGGCGGATTCCTCACTGTCGGACGGGGCGTCGGCGGTCGCGGCGGGTTCGGGGTCCTGGTCGTCGTCGATGTCGACTCCGAAATCCGTGGCCAACCCCGCCAGCCCGGACTCCCAGCCCTGCCCGACCGCCCGAACCTTCCAGTCGCCGTTGCGGCGGTACACCTCGCCGAATACGAATGCCGACTCGGTGGTGGCATCGGCAGTGACATACTCCGCCAACGTGTGCCCGGCACCGTCGACGACCCGAAGGGCGAGTTTGCCGAGGTCACCGAACCTGCCGGCAGCGACACTGCCGCCGAGGGCAACGGTGTGCACATCGTCCGGCACGGCGGACAGATCGATTGCGATCCTCGCCTGCGCCCCTTCCTCGGTGCCGCTCGCGCCCAGGAACCGAATCGATCCGTCGGTCGACTCAGGCTGGTTGTAGAACACGAAATCGGCATCGGAGCGCACCTTCCGGTCCGCGTTCAGCAGCAATGCCGACGCGTCGACCTCGACGTCCGACTCGGTCCACCCGAGCACCACGTCGATCTGCTCCACATCAGCGGGCAGGGACAGGTTCTGCCCCTTGGACAGCATCGGAAACTCCACCAGAACCACCTTTGTTCGACCCGGTACTGCAACGACCTGTGCCGCCGGACAGGGTCTGTGCCGACAACCGACGTCCGTCGCATCAACTGCGCATACTAATCGGTTCGTTTCGCTCTTGGACACCACCCCGCAAACATCGTGTCGCCGCGGGCATTCACGCCGTCAGCGGGTCGACAACACCCCGTGGCGCTCTGTCGGTTGTGTGAATGATATTGCGGACCAGACGAACTGCGCTCGAATCGACGACCGCCGGACACCTGCAGGTTTCAGCACTCGCTGCCACAGACCACGCACTGCCGGTAGGCACACCCTCGACAGCTATCACCGTGACCGCGCCGACGGACGTTCACGATCAGGCCGCCAGGGCCTGCAGCGAGCCGCGAAAGTGCCGAATTGCCGCCACATGAACAGTGCGTCATGGCATGGTGCACTCGACAAAGCCTCTGGGTCCGCACTTCGAAGAGGCTGGTCCGCTGCGTGAGGGTTCATCGCAGCGGTTGCTGCTCCCGTTCCCGGATGAGCTGATCAGTCAGGCGATACACCGCCACCTCGTCGGGGATACCGACCTTCGTGGCACGCTCACGGGCCGCGATGAACGCCCGAACCTCGTCGTTCCCTGATGCGCGGTCTCGGTGCACGAGTTTGTGGCGTGCTTCGGCGAGGTCTTCGAGCACCCACCACTGAAAACGATCGAGGCCGGCCGTGATCTCGGCGATCCGCGCCCGCTCCGACCGACCTGTTCGCCACCGGTCCGCGAGGTCTGATCCGGCCAGCAGGACGGCGAGGACGACGACACAGACCGCGGTGATCATTCGGCGCCCCTTTGTGCGACCGCGACCTTTGCCGGTTCACGGGTGACCGCGACCAGGGCACAGGTCGCCGCGATCGCGCCCACGAGAGTGAGCGCCAGGGGCAGCGAGATCTCGGACGCGGTCATCGCGCCGACGGTAGTGGCCGCGAAGGCGAGCACGGCGAGCACCCACAGGACGCGGGCCACCCCGGACCGGTGTGTGAGCTGAACGGTCGAGCCGCCGACGACCAGCAGGGCTCCGAGCCAGAGGATCCAGGTGGTCATGGGTGGTATGGGTCCTTCCGGGGTCGGCGGGGCGTGCCGTCTCGTCACAGGGTGTCATGCCGCCGGCGGCGAGCAGATCGGCGGGTCATCGACGGTCGTGTGCTCGTGCCGCACACTTCGCGGCGGAAGCGATGTGGGACGGTTGCCGCGTGCGCGGGATCGAACCCATCCGAGCAAGAGGAAGCCGCTGTCGCCTTCCCCGGTGACAGCGGCTTCGTTTCCTTCCCGGGAACGCTACGCAATGCAGGTCTTACCCGGTCAGGGTGACGGTGACGCCATATCGCCTCTCGGCAAGTGGTCGCTCGCAGCGACTCTTCTGGTGTGGTACCCGGGGTATGCGCGCCGCCGTCCGCTCCTTCAACAGCGGACCATCGGGTGGTATTCCCGAGCGGTGCGCGCGGCGCTGGGTGCGGGTGTCTGCGCGGGTCACGAAGCAGTCAGGGGGCGTCCTCGACGGCGGCGTTGGCGTGGTGGAACTCTTGGCGCCGACACTGTGAGATCTGGCTGATCATTGTCGTATCGCGTCAACCCTCCCGGTCGCGGCCCAGAATCCAGGTGTTGACGGTGCCGTCCCGCTGGTAGTCGAGCCGGTCGAGAACCGTGGTGGCGATCATGAGGCCGCGGCCGCGTTCCGCGAATTCGTCTGGGAGTTCGATGGCTGTGAGATCGACCGACACGGGATCTCCGTCGTCCTCGAACCGAGCTTCGATCCGGTCCGGCAGCGCCCGGACTTCGAGTGTCATGGTCACACTGTCACCGGAAGTGTGCTCGATGATGTTCGCCGCGATTTCAGCGACAGCGGACTCGAACTCGATGCGCCGGCGCACGTCCATAGGGTCGTTCGCCCACAGGTCCGCGAGGACCTCGTGGACCTCGTCCAGGCTTTCCGGGCGGGCGGTTGTGCGAAGCCGCCGGACGAACGGGCCGAGTTCAGCGGCCATCGAATGCGGCATCGACCGAATCGTGTGTTCGAAGTACACGATTGAGGTTGGTCAGCGCGAGCACGGTCTCGACCTGCTCGGTGGGCTGGGCGATGCGGAGGTCGCCACCGGCCTGTCGGGCGGCCTTGAGACCGGAGATGAGTGCCCCGAGCCCCGAGGAGTCGATAAAATCAGTGGCGCTGAGATCGACCACCACACGGGTCGTTCCGCCGTCGACCAAGTCGCGCACCAGCTCTCGCAGGCGGGGCGCTGCAACCATGTTCAGCCTGCCGGCCGGACGCACCACCGCCACACCCTCGTCCGTGGTACGGCTCTCGAACTCGATCATGCAGTTTCCTCCTGTCGGAATCCGCGATATCGGACCGCGGGGATGACGACACTCAAGATGACCAGATCGAACGCGACCCAGAACAGGTTCACACCGACACCGAGGACGGAGATGTTCCCGAGCGCGAGATGAATCACGCCGATCACCGACGCGAGGATGAGTGCCACCATCGCGATCAGCTGGTATCGCACCAGATACCACGGGGTCGCACCGTGTTCCTGGCGGGTCTTGGGCGTCACCGCGAAGCCCAGCGGCCGCCCTGCGTACACGTTGAGGACAGCGGTCCAACACGCCTTGATCCAGACCGGGAACAGGGCGAGGCTGTACTGCTGGCCACGCCAGGTGGGGGTGCCGCGGCTGACCACGAAGAACACGAGCTGGTTGAAGGCGAGGAACGGGACGAGACGGCCGAAGAACTCCCAGCTGTACGCCTGCACGGGCATGACGCCGAAGACGAGATAAATCACGGGTGCCGCGATGTAGACGACGGCGGCGAAGCCGGAGAGATAACTCCACATCGTCGCCCAGTACATCAGCCGTTGCGCGAGGGTGAGACCACGCTGCAGCAGCGGGTTCTCCCGGAACATCACCTGGATGGTGCCCTGCGCCCACCGCAGTCGCTGGGTCAGCATCGTGCCTGCGTCTTCCGGTGCCAGACCGTGGGCGAGGTTCTCGTGGTGGTAGGCCGTGTGCCAACCCAGTTCGTGAAGTTTCATACACGTCGCCATGTCTTCGGTGACCGAGATGGTGGCCATCGGCAACACCGGCTGCGCTTCGTCGTCGCGGCCGACGTCAACCGCTCGGATCAGGGTGCGGACGGACTCGATCGCGCCGAGCGGCGACCATTCGCGTTCGGCCAGCCGTGCCAACGCGGCATCGTCGAGTACCGCGACGGGAGTGTCGGTGTCGCTCAGATCCGCTTCCAGTGCGGCGATGGCCGCCAGGTCCTCGCGCATCGACCCGACATCGGCGTCGACGATCCGGCGCGCGGCGGCGTCGACCCGCTGCTGGAAATCGTAAGTAACGTCGGCGAGCGATCGGTTGCCGCGGAGGGATTCCCGTGCCGAGTGCACGGCCTCGGTGACATCATCGAGGGCGTCGGCGATCTCCTCCTGGTCCCCGTTCAGATCGGCCCGAGCTTTCGTGAGCACCTTCGCGGCCGTCCGCAGTGCCCGATGCACGTCCCGTTCGACGGCTTCGACATATCCGGCGATGCCGAGCTGCATCAGGGCGTCGCGGCGCAGAACGGCGTTGGACCCGCAGAAGAAGGCGGCGTTCCAGCCGTCTTTACCCTGCTGGATGGGGCCGTAGAACAGCGGGGCCTGGCTGCCGAGAGGGTCGCTCGCGGACACGTTCACGAAATACTGCGGTGTCTGGACGATGGCCATCTTCTCGTCCCTGAAGTATCCGAGAGTACGGTCGAGGATTGCTGGATCGGGTACCTGGTCGGCATCGAGGACGAGAATGTACTCGCCCTCGGTGAGCATCAGTGCGTTGTTCAGGTTGCCTGCCTTGGCGTGCCGGGGCTTGTTGGTCCAGGACGCCGCGCGGGTCATGTAGCGCACGCCGAGTTCATCGGCGGCGCGGGCCAGTTCGGGGCGGTCACCGTCGTCGAGAATCCATGTGGTGTGTGGGTACCGGATCCGCTGTGCCGCGGCCGCGGTCGCGAGCACCAGGTCCTCGGGTTCGTTGTACGTGGTGATGAAGACATCGACGGTGAGGTCGGGTGGCGGCGGTGATGGCGCGGGCCGCTTCCTCAGCCGCCACATCGTCAGCCCGAACAGCAACGAGTCGATCAAACTGTAGGTTTCGGCGATCACCAGCGGCACTGCGATCCACCACGCCGGCCAGTTCACCGAGAACAACCATCGCCACACGATGTAGTTGAGACCGAGCAGGGCGGTGAGGACGATGAGTATCCGGAGACCGGCAAGCCGGAGGGGTGACACAGGTATCCTCCTCAGCAGTCGCGACGTCGAAGCGCGACGACGGTGATGTCGTCGAGGGGTGCGGTGGCAGCGGCGAGGGTATCGACGGCTGCCAGCAGCTGTTTCGGTGACGGGTGCGCAGCGGCGAACGCGGGCACCGACTCCCATCCGCAGTCGACGTCGCCGAGGTGGTCGAGCAGGCCGTCGGAGCAGATCATGAGCATGTCGCCGGGGTACAGGGCGGTGTGTTGCGCCGTCCAGGAGTGGTTTTCGATCACTCCCAGCGGGAGTCCGGAGCTGCGAAGCGGTTCCACGGTGCCGTCCCGGCGGACGATCATCGCGAGACCGTGTCCGCCGTCGACATAGTCGAGAGCGCCGGATTCGACGTCGAGTGCAGCGTGGAACAGGGTCACGAACGTGCCGGTACGGTCGAAGTCGTCGGCGAGTTGTGCCGCCACAGCACCAACTGTGCGTCCGAGGTCGGGGCGATCATCGCCGTATCCGGCCAAGGCATGGGTGACGCCCCGCAACGCGGACCGGACCGACGCCGTCAGGATCGCCGCCCCCAGGCCCTTGCCCATGACGTCGGCGAGGCTGAACATCGAGTACGGACCGATCCGGTAGTAGTCGTAGAAGTCGCCGCCGACCGCGAAGGCCTGCACGCACGACGATTCCAAGTCGTATCCCGGAAGCTCGATCTCGTGTCGAGGGAGCAGTTCACGCTGAATTCTGGCGGCCCGCTCTAGCTCGTCGGAGCGCTCGAGTTCCCGCTGCGCCCATTCGGCGAGTTCGACGAAGGCGGCCAATTGTGTCGAGTCGAGTCTGCGAGGCTCGGTGTCGTAGATGCAGAACGTCCCGACCGGGTGGCCACCGGGCCCGTACAGCGGATAGCCGGCATAGAACCGCACCCCGCCGTCCGCGGCAACCCCGGGCAGATCCGCGAACACCGTATCGCGACGTGCGTCCTCGAGAATCACCATCGGATCCTCCGGATGGTGATACGCCCGGGCGATCGTCGTCTGGCACACCGTCTCCGATCGCGGAATGTTCTGCATGTCGAGGCCCTGCGTCGACTTGATCCACTGCCGGTCCCGATCGAGCAGCGACACCGCCGACATCGGAACTCCGAAGAGGTGACGCGCCATTCGGGTGATCTGGTCGAAACGCGCCTCTGGTGCGGTATCCAGGATCGCCAACTGTTCGAGTGAGCGAAGCCGCGCGATTTCGGTATCTTCGGCAATGATCGGGATGTTCATGTCAGCGGTACTTCCTCCCCAATGCGTCCGCCAGAGCGGCAGCCGATTCCGGTGTGCTCGTCAACCGCCAGTCGGCCTCCTTGTCGTGATCGAACCATATGAAACCGGACACGTCGCCTTGCGCCGTGAGGAAGTCGACGAGCGTACCGATCCAGTCGGCCTTCGACCCACCGGCGTCGGCGCTGCCTACCTCGGTGACCAGGATCGGCTTACGCGGCGCCAGATTCCGCAGTTCGTCCAGGCTCGGACCGAAAAGTTGGGCCGGTTCCACCCACTGACTCCACGACTGCGTCGTGCCCCAGTTGTATCCGTCCACACCGAGAACGTCGACGTAATCGTCCCCGGGATACAGGTCAGCCATCGGACTGCTGCCTGGGAACGCGACGTTGGGCGCCCATACCCACTTCACGTTGTCGGCGCCCTTCGATGCGAACAGGTCGTGGATGTGACGCCAGGCAGCAACATAGCTGCTCGGCTGCGTTCCCTGGGCCACACTCCACGGGTACCAGGTTCCGTTCGGCTCGTGGGCGAAACGGAGGTAGACCAGTGCATCCCAGGAGACCAGTTCGTCCGCCCACCGGTACAGGTAGTTGTCGTGGACACCGGCGGCAATCGACGACAACGAGAACTCACTCGACCCGTACCGCCCCTCGTCGAGCCACCGCCAGGGTTCCCAGGTGATCACCGGCACGGCACCGAGGTCCCGCACGGCACGCAGGCCGGCGATCGGGGGCGTCGAGGTGAAATCGGAATACGACAGGACCACCGTCGGTGGTTCACCGACAATCCTCGCGACGCCTTCGAATTCCTCGACGGCCGTGGGGCCGCCCGGTGTGCTGACGCCGAACCGCAGGCAGGGGCGCACATCCAGCGGGGTCATCGGCCCGCGGCACCCGCACTCACCACCCCCACAGGCGGACACCGCGATCGTCACCACCACCGCAGCCACACACAGCCGAATCACCTGACGCCCCATTCTCATCACTCGCCCCGCACGTGCTGCCACACCACACCCCGGCACAAAGCCAGAGCAGTCCCACTGGCAGATCCGTGATGCCCGATGAAATCCTCGAGTCCCTCCCTCGACTCCGCAAATGTCCCCTCGTCGACACCACCCAAACCCGGTGGTGTCGCCCCGACCACCGTTGCGACGTGTCACCGCAGGGCTATCAGCGCACGCGACCGCTCTCCGTGAGGTGCGCCAGGAACGTGCGCACCTCGTCGTTCGCGACGGGCCGGTGCGTCCATTCTCTATCTCCTGCGTCTGATCTGGCACCCATTCCGGCGGATCACGGAGTCACCACGCCCAACTCCCACAAGAAGTCGATGTGCTGCGGTCCGGCGGCGACGGCCGGGAGCGGATGCCCCAGCCCCTCAGGACCATCCTCGACAGCGACCCCGAACAACAGCATCGACGAGCCCGCTCGGGTAGCGGCTCGGCTCCCCAGATCCTGTCAGTCGCGGTAGGTGGCCGGTGGTGGGCCTGCGACCGGCCCGAGCGGGCCTGCTATCCACCGGTCGTAGATGCGCATCCACGTGCCGTCCGCGCGCATGCGGTCGAGGGTGCCGTTGACGAACCGCACCAGGTCGTCCTTGTATTTGTTGACACCGATTCCCCAGTGCTCTTCGTCCTCCATCGGTGGCCCCACGATCTGAAAATGCGGGTCCTGGGACACCAGGCCGGCCAGGAGCGAGTCCGAGGTGCTGGTCGCGTCGGCCTGCCGTTTCTGCATGGTGACGAGGCAGTCGTCCCAATCGGGGACCGCGACGATCGTGGCCTCCGGCGCGACCCGTTGGACAGTGGGAAGCGACGTGGTGTCGACGAACGTGCAGACCCGCTTTCCGGCCAGGTCCGCCGGTCCCGTGATGTCGGAACCCCGCGGGACCATGATTCGCTGAAAGGCGCGGAAGTACTCGGTGGAGAAGGCGACGCGTTGGGCGCGTTCACACGTGATCGCGGTGGCGTGAACGACGACGTCGACATCGTTGTGCTCGAGTGCTGTGAACCGGCCGGCCGAGGTGAGCAGCCGGAATTCGACTTTTGCCGGATCGCCGAAGATGTCCTTGGTGATCTCCTTCGCTACGTCGATGTCGAAGCCCTGCAGGGTGCCCGTGGTCGGGTCGCGGAAGCTGAACGGGTTCGTGTTCTGATCCACACCCACGATCAACCGGCCGCGCGACGCGATCTCGGCGAGTGACCCACCAGGCGGCATCTGCCCGGGCGGCGGCTGCGGGCCGGGTCGCAGGCTCGCGAGGGCTCCGCACGACTCGGGGGACGGTCCTGCAGGCGGCGGATTGTTCGTGGGCGGGATGATCTGTGCGCCGTTTGTCATCGGTCGGGTGGTGTACGTGCCCGCGACCGTCGGGGTGAGTGGGTCGGGTGTAGCGCAGCCGGCGAGGACGGCGACCGCGAGCATGCCGATCAGGAGCCGAGCACGCGGCGTCGCCCCCGGTCTCGAAATCCTCACCTGCGTCATCAGTGGTACTCGTTCAGTCGCGGCCAGATACCCCCGCCGACGGCGAATCCGCAGGACACGCCAATAATCATGCTACCGATCGCCAAGGACGACATCGACCGATAGGCGTCGGTCACAGCGCTTGCCTCGTCGTCGCGAAGTCGGTCGATCGCCTTGCGGAGGGCCGCGTCCATGGCCGCGAACTTCGCCGCCGACGTGCCGGAGCCGGACCCGGCGGCGATCGCCGCGGCGGTCGGGTAGTCGCCGCGCTCGAGGGCGATCTCGATGTCCCGGTGCGCGGCCAGCCAGCCGTCGCGGGCCGCCACGGCGTCGCGGAGGTCGTCCGCGGCGACCTCACCGTGCGAGCTGTCCAGCTGCCGGGTGAGCTCGTCGGACAACGCCTGGGAGTGCCGCATGTAGTCGACTTCCGATTGGGTGTCGGCCCCTCGCTGCAGGAGGGCGAGGGTCTCGTCGGCGCGGGCTTGCTGCGCCAGGATACGAGCGCGGGCAACAGTGTTGATGGGTTGTGTTCCTTCAGTTCTCGCGTGTTCGCTGGCCGACGTCGACACCAGGCTTCCGGCGATCAGCCAGACCAGGAGTCCCGCCATGAGCAGCGTCGCGACAGCGAGGCCGGGGTTGAACCGGCGCTTGCTCTTCCGCACGACGTACAGCTGGGCGAGAACGAGCGCGACGAGGGCGGCCGCGGTCACCGTGAACGCGGCCGCGGGCAGTTGGGCCGTGTGTGTCTGGGTCTCGGCGACCGCCGCGGCCTGACGGACGTAGAGCTGCTCCGCCAACGGGAGGATGGTGTGCCGCATGAGCGCGGACGCATCGGACAGATAGGCCACCCCGACGGGGTTGCCGGCCCGATCGTTCGCTTGAGCCGTGGCGACGAGGTTGAAGTACTCGGCGAGGTTGCGCACGACGTCCGACAAGAGTGCCAGCGATTCGGCATCCTGAGACGACACCCCATTGGTCGCCGTGACCAGCGCGTTCGACGCGTCCCCCACCGCCTGGGTGAACTGCTCCGCGCCGGTACCCGACTCGCCACCGGAGATGAAGGAGGTCGTCGCGGCGGCATCGGCGATCGACAGTGAGCTGTAGAGGGCCTGGGCGGCGTTCGCCAGGGGCTCGGTGTGGGTGCGCAGTACCTCGACTCGCTGTTGCCGCGCACCGACCGCCGCCGAGGTGATCACGCCGGCGGCGATGACCACGGCGATGAGCGCGATCCCCAGCACGGACAGCCGTCCGGGCGTCGATGTGAGGAATTCGACCCACGGGCGGCGACCCTCGGGCTCGACGAGCAGATCCTCGTCGAGCGTCGGGGTGTCGGTGACGACGTGGTCGCCGCGGTGGAACATCCGGCCCTCCTGCACCGCCGCCGCGATTCCGGTTGAGCACCGATCCGGGCAGTGTGGCTGAGTCCAGTGTGCACCGGAGGTGGTGGTCGACGGACCGACATGACGGTCGTCGGTTGCGCTCAATCGGAGCGCGCGGGCGAACCCGAGGTCCTGCGAGGTAGCAGGGTCGGGTCGAGCAGGCTGACCGTACGCGCGGCATCCGGTTCCTCGATGCGGGCGACGAGCTTCTGCACGGCGAGTTTGCCCATCTCGACGTAGTTGTTGTCCACACTCGTCAGACCGATGTAGCCGGTCCGGGCGAGGTAGCTGTTGTCGTAGCCGACCACACTGAGGTCCGCCGGAATCGACAATCCGCGCTCGACGGCGTGCGACATGGTGATCAGTGCGGCGTAGTCGTTGTTGGCGAGAATCGCCGTGGGCCGGGACCGCGATGTGATCAACGCCTGGGCCGCGCGCATATCGCCCGCTTCGCTGCGATCACTGATCTCGATCCGAATGTGCTCGGCAAGGCCGCTTCGGTGCATCTCCTCCCGGTATCCGTCGGTGCGCAGGTCGGCCGCGCGTCCCGTTCCGGCGAGGTGGGCGATGCGGGTATGGCCGAGTTCGACGAGATGGGCAACAGCCCGCGCCGCACCGGCACGGTCGTCGCCGGTCACCACGTCCACGCACGGCAGGTCGGGCTCCCGGCCGGAGACGACGACTGTCGGCAGAGTCCGTGCGGTAGACAGCAACTGTTCGGTCGGGGGGACGGTGCCGAGGCAGAGCAGTCCGTCGACGCGGGCTTCGACGAAGGCATCGAGCACGGACGTGTCGGTCTCGAGTTGATGGTCCTCGGCCAGGAAGAGATTCAGCCCCTGAGCCGACAGCTCGGTCCGGGTGGAGGCCAGCAGATCGATGAACCAGGGGTTGCGCAGGTCACTGAGGAGCGCGCCCACCGTGAAGGTGCGCTTCTGCGCCAGCGATCGGGCCGCAGCGTTGGGACGATAACCCAACTCCTCGACGGCGCCCAACACCGCGGCGCGCTTGGCGGCGCTCACCCCGGACTTTCCGCGCAGGACCACCGAGACCAACGATTTCGACACGCCGGCCCGATTCGCCACGTCGAAAATAGTCGGCCGGGCCGCGCGGACGTCGGCCGAGGTTTCGCTGTCGGTCACGGAACCACCACTCCCCTTCTGCGGTGTCCGGGGTGACAGAACTGCGTCCAGGACGTCGCCGAGCAAGCATAACAATAATGGAGCGTTCCACATCTTGTTCCACAGAATTGCTCACTCTTCGCCGCGACTCATCGGCCCCGGCGTCCCGAACAACTACACCCGAGCTACACCACCACCCGCGCCTTCTTGGGTCATATCTGCACGTCATCGACACGCACATGTTCTTTACGCGACCGTGAGCGCCTGCGTGTGCATTCGCCGCGCCCTTGACATCACGATGTGACCGCCGTTACCTTTTGCCGTGTGGAGCGTTCCACATTCATTCTGGATCGGTCGGGATTCGCCCTCGACCTCCGTGCTCAGCCAGAGAAAGCGAGAAACTTCGATGTCCCCACAGCAGAAGATCCGAGTGGCGCTCGTGGGCGCCGGTGCCGCAGGCCAGGCGCATGCCTTCGGGTTCCGCAACGTCACGATGGCGAGCGGGCTCGATACGGTCCAGATCGATCTGGCCGTGGTCGTCGACCCGAACGTCGAGCTGGCTCGTCGCACGGCCGCCCGCTACGGATACACCGACGCCACGGCAAACCTGCAGAGCGTTCTCGACGACCCGTCGATCGACGCGATCAGCGTGGCGCTGCCCAACAGCGTGCACGCCGACGTTCTGCCGGCCATCCTGCGCTCGGGAAAGCATGTGCTGACGGAGAAGCCGATCGGACGCAGCTCCGCGGAAGCAGTTGAACTGGTGGCACTGGCCGAAGCGTCCCCGGCCGTGACGGGTGTCGGCTTCTCGTTCCGGCGCCTGCCCGGCTTGGCTGCGGTGCACGACCTGGTCGGCGACGGTGCAATCGGCACCGTTCACAACTTCACCGCCTGGTACAACGCCGACTACGGTTCCTCCCCGCAGACCCCGTTCAGCTGGCGATACGCCAAAGACACCGCCGGCGCGGGCGCGCTGATCGACATCGGAACCCACGCAATCGACACGGTGCAGTACGTGGTCGGCCCCATCCGCCGGGTGCTGTCGGCAACCCTGCGGACCGCCATCGACCGCCGTCCCGTCCCCGGTACCGGCGAATCCGCCGTAGTAGACACGGACGACATCGCATTGCTGACAGTCGAACTCGACAACGGCGCCGTCGGCCAGATCCGCGTCAACCGCGTCGCAACCGGAATCCCCAACTCGCTGGGCATCGAGGTTCACGGCGCGCACGGTCACGCACGGTTCGACTCCATCGCCGCCGGTGAGTTCCACGTCCACATCGCCGACGAACCGGCGGCGCTGTCGGGCCCCCGCCGCGTGTTCACCGGCCCGGCACATCCCTACTTCTCCGATGTGGCGGCGATGCCCGGCGGCGGCGTCGGTACCGGATACGCCGAGGCATTCGTCGCCGAGATCCAGCACTTCGTGCGGTGCATTCTCGCCCGGACCCCGATGGACACCAGTTTCCCCTCCGCCTACCGCGTGATGCTCGCGGTCGACGCCGCGCAGCGCGCCGCCGAGAGCGGAGCCGCCGTCGATCTCGACACCGTCGACACCTGCCCCACACCGGCCTGACCACGCCTTCCACAGAACGGATTCCGTCATGACGACACCCGACCTCGCCACCGAGACCCGTCCGAACCCCGCCTACTCCCGCCTGAGTCTGGGCACCGCCCCCGACTCCTGGGGCATCTGGTTTCCCGACGATCCCCAGCAACCGCATTGGAGCACGTTCCTCGACGAGGTCGTCGAGGCCGGGTTCAAGACCATCGAACTCGGCCCGTACGGCTACCTGCCCACCCACCCCGAGCAACTGAAGGACGAGCTCGGACAACGTGGATTGACCTTGACGGGCGGCACTGTCGGCACGGCGCTGCACCACGGCGGGGACGCCTTCGAGCACGGCCGCAAGGACGCCTTCTCGGTCTGCGAACTACTCTCCGCCATGGACGTTCACCATCTGGTCGTGCTGCCCGAGCAGTACACCGACCTGCACACCGGTGCACTCACCCAACCTTCCGAGCTGACCGCCGAGCAGTGGGGCGACCTCGTCGAGGGCCACTCGACACTCGGCCGCCTCGTCGAAGAGGAATTCGCGGTGCGCGCCGGCTTCCACCCGCATGTCGACACCCACGTCGACACCCAGGCGTTCATCGAGAAGTTCCTCGACGACACCGATCCCGAGACGGTGTCGCTGTGCCTGGACACCGGACACGTCTCCTACTGCTCGGGCGACAACCGCGAGATCATCAGCCGCTACCCGGACCGCATCAGCTACATCCACCTCAAGCAGGTCGACCCCGGGGTGGCCGCCCAGGCCCGCACCGATCGCGTCGGGTTCTACGAGGCCGTCCAGCGCGGCGCCATGGTCGAACCGCCGCTCGGCGTGCCCACCATGGAACCGCTGCTGCGTGACCTCGCCGCACTGGGCCGCGACCTGCGACTGATCATCGAGCAGGACATGTACCCCGCCCCGCCCGGAAGCGCGCAGGCCATCGCCGTCCGCACCCGCGAGTATTTCGCCGGCATCGGCCTGCCGCCGGCCGAGCGTTGATCCCGCCGAATCGGAGACCGCACGATGAACATCACCCGCACTCTGACCTTTCCCGTCGTACTCCCACCCGACAGACCCGGGCCGCACACGAGGCGGCTCGGCGTGGTCACGGTGGTCGCGTCGTTCGGTGGCCTGCTGTTCGGCTACGACACCGGCGTGATCAACGGCGCCGGCGACCCGATGAAGGCAGACCTCGGGCTGAGTCCGCTCAGCGACGGTTTCGTCGTGAGCATCCTGATCTTCGGCGCCGCCTTCGGGGCCCTGGTCGGCGGCCGGCTGTCCGACCGTCACGGACGCCGCCACAACCTGCTGATGCTGTCCTGGATCTTCATCATCGGGACCCTCGGGTGTGTGTTCGCCCCGACCTGGCCCGCCCTCGCGGCGTTCCGCTTCGTCCTCGGGTTCGCCGTCGGCGGTGCCTCCGCCACGGTTCCGGTCTACCTCGCCGAACTCGTGCCGGCCGAGCGGCGCGGTAGCCTCGTCTCCCGAAACGAGATCATGATCGTCGGCGGAGTGTTCGCGGCATTCATCGTCAACGCCGGCATCATGCATACCTGGGGACACCACCACAACGTCTGGCGCTACATGCTCGCCGTCTCGGTCCTGCCGGCGTTCGCGCTGCTGATCGGCATGCTGAGGATGCCGGAAAGTCCGCGATGGCTCACGTCCCGTGGTCGTGACGGCGAGGCACTCGACGTACTGCGACAGGTGCGCTCGAATGAACGGGCCGACGCCGAGATGGCCGAGGTCCACGCCCTCGCCGAAGAGGAGCAGATCCTGCACACGGGCGGATGGCGCGACCTCGCCGTGCCGTGGATCCGCCGCCTGGTGGTCATCGGCGCCGTCCTGGGAATTGTTCAGCAGTTCACCGGGATCAACTCGATCATGTACTACGGCACCCAACTACTGCAGACGGCGGGATTCTCGAGCGGCGGCGCGATCATCGCCAACACCGCCAACGGGCTGTTCAGCATGCTCGGCATCATCGTCGGCGTCCTGCTCGTCAACCGAGTCGACCGCCGCACCATGCTCATCGGCGGACTCTCCCTGATCGTGACGTTCCACGTGCTCGTCGGCACCTCCGCACTGCTGCTGCCCGACAACGCGATCAAGCCGTACATCATCTTGGTGTTCGTGGTGCTGTTCGTCTTCTCCATGCAAGGCACGCTCGGTCCTCTGGTCTGGCTGATGCTCGCCGAGATGTTTCCGCTGGCGCTCCGCAGCTTCGCGATGGGACTGTCGGTATTCGTACTCTGGGTCGCCGACGCCGTCGTCACATTCGGCTTTCCGCCGCTCGTGTCCGCGCTCGGCATCGCACACACCTTCTTCGTCTTCGCGGGAATCGGTGTACTCGGCATCGTCTTCGTCGCCACCATGGTTCCCGAGACCCGCGGCAAATCCCTCGAGGAGTTCGAAGACGAGTTCCGAAGCGCCCACCCCCGTCGCTGACCACCCGCCCCGACTGCTCACGAACGAGGAGACCCGATATGAGCCCTGCCCGGAGGCGTCGCCGCCTCATCACACTCGCCACTGCCGCCCTCGCGACCGTGGCCCTGCTGACCGCGTCCTGCTCGAGCACCGGCGGAAAACCCGCAGATACCGGCGGCGGGATCTCCGCCGGAACCGCCGACACCCCCGCGGCGACCATCGCGATGATCACCCACGGAGTCCCCGGCAACGCCTTCTGGGACCTGATCCGCAAGGGCGCCGAGACCGCCGCGGCCAAGGACAACATCGAACTGCGCTACTCGTCCGACCCACAGGCCCCCAACCAGGTCAACCTCGTCCAATCCGCGATCGACAGCAAGGTCGACGGGATCGCACTCACCCTGGCCAAACCTGACGCCATGGGCCCGTCGGTCCGCGCCGCCGAGGACGCCGGTATCCCCCTCGTCGGTTTCAACGCCGGATACGACATCTGGCGGGACCTCGGCGTTCAGCAGTACTTCGGCCAGGACGAAACCCTCTCCGGCCACACCGCCGGCGAACGTCTCGCTTCCGAGGGCACCCGCAGAACGCTCTGCATCAACCACGAACAGGGCAACGTCTCACTCGAAGCCCGCTGCGCCGGTGTGGCGCAGGGACTGTCGGGCGGCAATACCGAGGTTCTCAATGTCAACAGCCAAGACATGACATCCGTCGAGGCGTCCATCACCGCCAAGCTCCAACAGGACCCTACGATCGACCACGTCGTGGCGCTCGATGCCGCCATCGCCCTCACCGCCGTGCAGTCCAAAGAGACCGCCGGCAGCGACGCCACCATCGTCACCTTCGACACCAACGCCGACCTCGTCAAGGCCATCCAGGCGGGCGATGTCGAATGGGCAATCGACCAACAGCCTTTCCTGCAGGGTTATCTCGCGGTCGACTCCCTCTGGCTGTACCTGAACAACGGCAACACCATCGGTGGCGGACAGCCCGTACTCACAGGCCCGGCCTTCATCGACCGGACCAACATCGACTCCGTCGCCGGGTACGCCGCCAACGGCACACGCTGAGCGCGGGACCCCGCTCCCGGTGATCGGCCCTTCGGTGCACCCGGTCATACACCGAGGAGCAGCACCCCGGTTGCGAACAGAGCGACGACTTTCACTACTTCCAGAGCGATGTAGACGTAGTGCGCGTGAGACCGCGGGACGTCCTCACCGGCGAGGACGCGGTCGGATCGACGTGTCAACCGGGGCCGGACCCCGACCAGCTGAACCACCAGCACCGCAACCGCGGTGGCGCCTGCCATCACCACCCGGGCCGGTGGCCCCTCGATGAGGAGTCCGGCGACGAGCAACGCCGCCCACACCATCTCGGTGACGTTCAGCGCCCGGAATACGAGACGGCCGATCCCCAACCCGAGCCGCACGGTCACCCCGGGTGCACGGAATTTCAGCGGTGCTTCGAGGAACGAGATCGCGATGACCATCCCCAGCCAGACGAACGTCACCGCGATCGAGACGGCATGAGCTGCGGTCATCGGTTCCTCCCCCTCCGCGTGGCCTGCCCTCGGGGGCTCTGCACCCGTTCTCTTCGCGTCGCCGCGAGCGTCAGCTGTCGAGCTGTGACATCAGCGCCTGCTGGCTGGCGTGGACGTGGCGTCGCATGTAGTTCTCGGCGCCGATACCGTCCTTGGCGATGATCAGTTCGAGGACAGTGTGGTGTTCACGTTCGGACTCGAGTGACCGGCCGGGTTGTGAGAGGGAGGTTTTCACGAGCCGCCTGTAGGCGAGTTGGTTCATCAGGAGGCGGTAATGGGTGGCGAGCTTGCCGTTGTCCGCACCGACGATGAGGATCTCGTGGAATTCGTGGACCAGGTGGGCATACCGCTCGACGTCGCCGGCCTCTACGGCGGCGTCGGCCTCGCGGACGTTGGCCTTCATCGCGGAGAGTTCGGGGACGTCACCGCGCGCCGCCATCAATCGGGCGGCGCCACCCTCGAGAAGCTGTTTCATCTCGAACAGTTCGTTGATCTCGCGCCGGGACGGGACCGCGACGAAGGTTCCCACCCTCGGGCGGATCTCCACCAGGCCCTCGATCTGAAGCTGTTTGAGAGCTTCCCGGATGGGGGTGCGGCTGATCCCGAAGGTGTCGGCGAGGGAAATCTCGGACAGCGACTGTCCCGGTGCGAGCTCGCCCGAGATGATCATCTCCCGGATTCCGTCGGCCGCGCGTTCCTGGAAGTTGCTCGTGTCGAGTCTCCGCGACGCCGCGACATCCATCGCTCCCCCTTCACCGGTCTGCCATGTATCTTGCATGTCAACCGTACATTGCTGGTGGTTCGCTCCGAGCGCTACCGCGGCGCGCCCCAGCGGACGTTCCCGACACCCACCCGGGCCGCCAGTGGCCCGGGCGGATGCGTTTCCCACGTGTCGGAGCCGACGCCGGTGCGTGTCAGCGGAACGCGGGGACGACTTCCTTGATGAACAACTCGAGCGACTTGCGCTTCTCCTCGTGCGAGAGGGTGTTGTCGGCCCAGAAGCTGAACTCGTCGATCCCGAGTTCCTGGTAATACCGCAGACGGTCGACCACTTCCTCCGGAGTCCCGATCATCGCGGTCTTGTGCAGCGACTCCGGGGAGAACTCGGGCCGCTCGGCGAACTTCGACTCCGGGCTCGGTTCCAGGAAGCCGTTGACCGGGGCCTTCTTGTTCCCGAACCACGCGTCGAACGTCCGATAGAACTTCTGGATGCCCTCCGCGGCCGGCCGCCAGCCTTCCGGATCGTCGGCCGAGTGCACGTACGTGTGCCTGAGCACCATGATCTCGGGCCGCTGCACCTCGGGATGATTCGCGACAGCCGTCTCGAACTTGTTCTTGAGGTCGGCGACTTCCTCGTCACCCTTCATCAGCGGAGTCACCATCACATTGCATCCCTGCGCGACCGCGAAGTCGTGCGAGGCCGGGTCGCGGGCGGCGACCCACATCGGTGGCATCGGTTGCTGGACCGGCTTCGGCACGCTCGTCGAGGTCGGGAATTTCCAGATCTCGCCGTCGTGGGCGTAGTCGCCCTTCCACAGTTCGCGGACCGCGGGCACGAGTTCGCGCAGGTGCTTGCCGCCTTCGCCGGCAGGCAGGCCGTCTGCCAGACGGTCGAACTCGAACTGGTAGGCGCCGCGTGCCAGACCGACCTCCATGCGGCCATTGCTGATGACGTCGAGCAGCGCACACTCACCCGCCACCCGGATCGGGTTCCAGAACGGCGCGATGATCGTGCCGGCGCCGAGCCGGATGGTCGACGTCTGACCCGCCAGATAGGACAGCAGCGGCATCGGGCTGGGCGCAATGGTGTATTCCATTGCGTGGTGCTCCCCGATCCACACGGTCTCGAATCCGCCGGCCTCGGCCATCAGCGTCAGCTCGGTCAGGTTCTCGAACAGTTGGCGGTGGCTGACGCTTTCGTCCCATCGCTCCATGTGCACGAACAGCGAAAACCTCATTGCTGTTCCTCCTCTGCAAATCGTGTGGTTGGTGTGCAATTCCGGCGTGTCGGCGCCGTCGGGCAATCGTGCTGCCCAGAGTTCGGTGCGGTCAGCTCCGCATGGTGAACGGGTCCGCTACGGGATCTTCACTCGTGTTGATCCAGACGCTCTTGAGCCTCGTGTACTCCTTGATCGTCTCGGTGCCGTGCTCGATGCCGACGCCACTGCTCTTGAAGCCCTGGCGCGGCGACATCGGCGACATCGCGCGGTAGGTGTTCACCCAGACCGTCCCGGCTTCGAGTCGCGAGGCCATGCGGTGTGCCCGCGACAGGTTCGTCGTCCACACCCCGGCCGCGAGGCCGTAGTCGGTGTCGTTGGCGAGCCGGATCACTTCTTCCTCGGTCTCGAACGGCATGATCGCGGCCACGGGACCGAAGATCTCCTCCCGCACCACCCGCATGTCGTTGTCGACGTCGACGAGGACGGTGGGCTCGTAGAAGTACCCGCCGAGCCCGCCGTCGCAGGCCCGGCCGCCCGTGACGACCCGTGCTCCTTCGCTACGGCCGAGATCGACATAGCCCGCCACCTTGTCACGCTGGTCTGCGAAGGCGAGCGGTCCGAGTTCGGTTGCGTCGTCGAGAGGGTCACCGATCCGAATGGTCTTCGCGCGCTCGGTGACTCGCTCGAGCAACTCGTCGTAGACGGCGCGATGCGCGAATACCCGGCTGCCTGCGATGCAGGTCTGCCCTGCGGCCGCGAAGATGCCCGCGACGACGCCCATCGCCGCGTTGGCCACGTTCGCGTCCTCGAAGACGATGTTGGGCGACTTCCCACCCAGCTCCAACGTCGATCCGATGAACCGGCTCGCCGTGGCCGCCGCGATCCGCGCGCCCGTCGCAGTGCTGCCGGTGAACGAGATCTTCGCGAGATCGGGGTGGTCGACCAGTGCTTGACCGGCTTCGGCGCCGAAACCGGTCACGACGTTGACGGCGCCTGCCGGGAAGCCCGCTTCCAGCGTCAGCTCGGCAAGTCGCAGCGCCGACCGCGACGTGTACTCCGAAGGCTTGACGACCACGGTGTTGCCTGCGCACAGCGCGGGAGCCAGCTTGCTGGTCGTGAGCGTGAGCGGCGAGTTCCAGGGCGTGATCGCACCCACCACACCGAGCGGCTCGCGCGAGGTGTAGTTCAGCACCCGACGGTCCGACGTCGGAACGACGTCGCCCTGAATCTTGTCGGCCAGTCCGGCGTAGTAGTAGTAATACTCCGGCAGCGTGGCCAACTGCCCGCGCATCTCACGCAGCAGCTTGCCGTTGTCCACGACCTCCATGCGGGCGAGTTCCTCGGCGTTCTCCGCGATGAGATCGCCGAGACGACGAAGCAGATGACCGCGCCGGGTCTGGCTGAGATCGCGCCAGCGGGGGTCGTCGAACGCCGTCTTCGCCGCCGCGACGGCCCGCTCGATGTCGGCCGCGTTTCCCCGGGCGGCCCGATACAGCGTCTCCCGGGTGGCCGGGTTCGTGCTCTCGAAGTACTCGCCGGATTTGGGCGCGACGTGTTCTCCGCCGATGAAGTGGTGCAACTGTTCGAGGTCAGACATGTGCGTGCTCTCCGATGAAGGTCGTGATGCAGTCGACGAGCGCCTGCGGACGCTCGATGGGAAGCATGTGCCGCGCGTCCGGGATGATCACCGGCCTGCAGTGCGGCAACGCCGACGCGAGCCGCCGTGTCATCTCCGGAGTGGAACCGGGATCGTCGCTGCCGGTCACGGCGAGGCCGGGCACGGTGATCGACTCGAGGGCCGGACCGACTTCCGCGTCCGCCGTCGCGAACACCCGGTAGCAGTTCACGAAGGATGCGACGTCGTTCGCCGACAACGTGTCCCGGGTCCGGCGGACCCACTCCGGCCCGACCGCGGTACCGGCGTACCACCTGTTGATCGACGCCGCCGCGCTTGCTGCGAAATCGTCACGAGCGGTGCGCAATCGGGCCAGCACCGCCGTGCGCTCGTCGTCTGTGCGCCGGCAGACGGAACTCACCGACGTCAGCGTCGCCACCAGTTCGGGGCGGTCGAGCGCGAGATGCTGGGCGACGAGCGCCCCCAGCGAGAAGCCCACCAGGTGCGACCCCGGGGGAATGTCGTCGGCGACGCCGTCGGCGAGGTCGGCAAGGGTCGTGCCGTCCGCGGCGGGTGGCCGTGAGCCGTGGCCGGGCAGGTCGGGCGTGATCACCGTGTACCGGTCTGCGAGCAGCGCGGCGACGGGCTCCCACATCGTGTGATCGAGCCCGACGCCGTGCAACAGCACCATGGTTGGCTTGCTCATGGAACGTACCCGGTTACTGCTCGGACGTGAGCGGAGCGAGACGCTGCTGGGGGCGTCCCTGGGCGGCTGCGGCCAGTGCGATCACGATCTCATTCGGGTGCGGCGCGTCGGCAATCCGCACTTCTACGGTCTGGTGGTGGGATCGGATCGTCGCGTCGGTGATGTGCTTGAGCGGGATGTCGAAGACGATGCCTGCGGGCCCGCGCTTCTCGACGGCGGGCAGCAGGGTCGTCGCGTTCGCCGCCTTGCGGAAGTGGTCACCGAACTTCAGCGTGTGGATGAGCCCCGAGCCGTGCTCGATCTCCCCGTTGAGGCCGACGATCGCGGCCTTACCGTACGCCTCCGCCGGCGCCCCGAGTGCTTCGAGCACCTTCGGCGCTAGCAGTGCGCCCGCAGCCGACGCGGTGTCGTCGATTCCGGGTCCGAGGTCGTCGACGAATCCCTGCCCAGCCCAGGGGTTGTCGATGACCGCCGCGACGATGGCCACGCGAGCGGCGGGCGAGACGGGGCGGCCGCCTTCGGTCAGGATCTCTTCGACGACGGTGATGATCTTGCGAACGTTCATGAAAGGACTGCCTCCAGGTTCTGAGCGGTGATAGCGGGGTCGGTTGCCCGGTCGCCGATGCGTGGATGCGGGCGGGGGCCGGTCGACGCCGCTGCGATGACGACGATCTCGTCAGCGCGCGGCGCATCCGCCACTCGCGCGCTCACGGTCTGGTAGTGACTTCGGGTGGCGGCGTGCTCCTTGTGCCACATCGGGACGATCAGTTCTTCGCCCGCCTCCGCCCTTGTGTCGGCGAAGCAGATGATGGACTCCCCCTGCAGGAACTCGCGGACGAGGTTCCCGAAGTACGGCGTGTGGATCAGGGCGCCGCCGTGTTCGATCTCTCCGGCGGTGCCGACGATGGCAGCCTTGCCGAATGCCTCGATCCGGTCCGCGCCGCCGAGCGTCTCGATCAGCCGGTCGGTCAGCAACTTCGCCAGCCGAGGGGCGATTTCGCCGACCGCGCCGGACAGGTCGGTGGCAGCACTGGTGCCCACCCAGGGGTTCGTGACCACGGCCGCGACACTGGCGCGATATGCCGGACGAGCGGGGGCTGCCCCCGCCTCGGTCACGATCTCCTCGCGATAGAGCGACAGCTTGCGGATTTCGATGCCCGCCTCAATACAATTCCGATTCCGCTCTTGCATACAACGTACCGTAGTCATGGCTCACTCTTCGGTCAAGAGCAGTCGCCACCGGCCGCGCAAATCCGTCGTCGCCAACCAGGAGATGCACCACATATTCGCAGTTCAAACACCATTGAACCAGCAAGCAGACCCGTCGGGTTCGCGGCGATCGCATTCCGTCATTGACAGGCGAATGTGACGCGCCTAATAATCTCTTGCATGGTAGAGCAGCCGAGCAGCGGCCAGTCGCTTCAGACGACCCCCATATCGAGCCACCGTCACACCCCATCGAAACCGACCACGGCCGACAGCGCATCGGAGATGGCACCCATCGCTGCACTCGGCGGCGGCGATCGCATCCCCGGTCGCGGCAATCGATCACTCGGGAATCGATTCCGCCGCAACGAACTCGGCAGCGTCTTCTGGACGTCGGTCGGCGTCTCGACGCTGTTCGTAGCATGGGCTGTCGCATTCACCGAGAACCTCAACGAGGTCACCACCGACTCGCTCAACTGGATGACGTCCACCTTCGGCTGGACGTATCTCGTAGTGACGCTGTGCATCCTCGTCTTCCTGGTCTTCCTCGCGTTCAGCCCCGCCGGCGACATCCGCCTCGGCCGCGACGACGAGAAGCCGGAGTTCTCGACGCCCAGTTGGCTCGCGATGATTTTGAGCGCGGTCATGGGGATCGGCCTGATCTCCTACGGCGTCGCCGAACCGATCTCACACTTCGCGTCGCCGCCACACGGTCTCGCGGAGCCGAGAACCACCGACGCCGCCGTGCGCGCGATGCAGTACTCGTACTTCGACTGGGGCGTGCACGCGTGGGCCATCTTCGCAGTGTTCGGCCTGGCCATCGCCTACTCGACACACCGCAAGGGCCGGCGGACGTTGGTGAGCCAGCTTTTCCATCCCCTGCTCGGCGAACGTGTGAACGGTCCCCTCGGCAAGACCATCGACGTCCTCGCGGTATTCGCCACGCTGTTCGGCACCACCACGTCGCTCGGACTCGGCGCACTCCAGGTCAACAACGGGCTGGCCACCCTGTTCGGCACGCCGGTGGACTCGGTTTCGCAGGTGCTGATCATCGCAGTCGTCACAGCGTTGTTCACGCTGTCGGCCGTCACCGGTGTCAACAAGGGCATCAAATTCCTCAGCCAATGCAGCACCGCGCTGGCGATCGCGTTGTTCGTCTTCATTCTCATCGTCGGCCCGGCGGTATTCGTCGCGAATCTGTACATCGAGTCCCTCGGCACGTGGGCGAGCGATTTCTTCCGGATGAGCCTGCAGGGCACCGCATTCGGCGACCTCGAGTGGATGCAGTGGTGGACCTACTTCATGCTCGCGTGGTGGGTGTCATGGGGCGCGTTCGTCGGAGTCTTCCTCGCCCGCATCTCACGCGGACGCACCATCCGAGGATTCATCATGGGAGTTCTCGTCGTGCCCAGCGCCGTCTTCTTCACGTGGTTCACAGTGTTCGGCGGCACCGCCATCCACATCGACATGTACGAGGGCGGCGACATCGCCGAGCGCACCGCGGCGGATATCAACAGCGCATTCTTCGCCACCCTCGAGCATTACCCGTTCGCCACGGTGACCTCGGTAATCGCCATCGTTCTCGTCGTCGTATTCTTCGTATCCGGCGCCGACGCGAACACCTATGTGCTGAGCATGATGACCTCGAACGGCTCACTGACCCCGGCCCGCTGGATCCTCGTACTGTGGGGCGTACTCACCGGTGTCACCGCTATCGTGCTCATGCTGGCAGGCGGACTGAATGCCTTGCAGAACACCGTGATCGTGACCTCCCTCCCCTTCCTCGTGATCGTCGCCGGCTTGACGGTGTCGTTCTGGAAAGAACTCGTTTCCGACCGAAAGGAACACATGAAATGACCGATGACACCACCCGGCGTGAGCTGATTGTGAAGGTGTGGGACGCAGCCTGGGACCGAGGGGAGGTGGACGCCTTCGACACCATCCTCGACCCGCACTACCAGCGCCACGGCACCCACGGGTCCGCTCAGGACCGCGAGACATTCAAGGCGTCGATCCTGTCGACGCGCGCCGCCTTCCCCGATCTGAAGACCACGATCGACGACATCGTCCTCGAAGGCGACCGCGCCGCGATCCGCTGGCACAGCGCAGGCAGTCACACCGGCGCGTTCATGGGCATCCCTACGACCGGCAAACGCGTCCAGGTCAGCGGGGCCACGTTCGCACGCTTCGACGGGGACGGCATCGTCGAAGAGTTCGTGACCTGGGACCCCCGCGCACTCCTGTCCGCACTCGGCATCATCACCGTCGGCCAAGACTGACCCACGGCATCAACACGGAGAACACACCATGTCACCACTTCAGCAGAACGCCGATATCGACCTGATGAAGCAGGTCAACCGCCAGTTCGTCACCGGCGTCACCGTCATCACCTCACTGGACGGGGACACGCCGAAAGGTCTGGCAGTCAACGCCTTTGCCAGCATCTCACTCGACCCGCCGACCGTCATGGTCTGCGTGCAGCGTACGTCGAACACACACGACTGCCTCTTCCGCGCGGATCATCTCGCGATCAACATTCTGTCGACCGCACAAATGGATGTCGTGAGTCGCTTCGCATCCAAGTCCGCCGACAAGTTCGCCGACCTCGACTGGCGGCCCGGACCCTACGGAAGTCCGCTGATCGAGCGCAGCAGCGCACAGATGGAGGTCGAGATCCGGGAGCGACTGCAGGCAAGCACTCACACGGTGTTCATCTGCCGTGTCCTCCATGCCGCGGTGACCGAGCAGACTCCGATGATCTACAGCACCGGAAAGTTCTTCGACGGAGGGGCTCTCACCCCGCTGGGATGATCCCGGCCGCCGCCGGGACGAACCCGGAGACGAACGCGGGCCCACCTGTCGATCAGGTGGGCCCGCGGATTGTTCGCTACTACGTCGGTCAGCTCGCCGGACCCGTCGCGTCCAGCCCGGCCATTACCGCGTGATGGCTTGCCTGAACGTGCTGCCGCATGAGCTGCTCGGCGCCCGCACCGTCCTTGTCGATGATGAGGTCGAGCACCCGATGGTGTTCGCGTTCGGAGTCGAGTGAGCGACCAGGTTGCGCCAGTGACGTTTTCACGAGACGACCGTATGCCAACTGATTCATCAGAATTCGATAATGGGTGGCGAGTTTGCCGTTGTCCGCGCCGACGATCAGGATCTCGTGGAACTCTCGGACCAGGTCGGCGTACCGTGCGGTGTCGCCTGCGAGGACTGCCGCGTCCGCGTCCTCAACGTTGGATCTCATCGCGTTCAGTTCGGGAATGCTGCCGCGGGCGGCCATCAGCCGCGCGGCGGCGCCCTCGAGGAGCTGTTTCATCTCGAACAGCTCGTTGATCTCGCGCCGGGACGGGGCTGCAACGAATGTGCCGACGCGGGATCGGATCTCCACGAGTCCCTCGATCTGCAGCTGCTTGAGCGCCTCGCGCACGGGAGTTCGGCTGATTCCGAAGGTCTCGGCGAGGTTCACCTCGGACAGCGCATCACCGGGCCCGAGCTCACCGGTGATGATCATCTGCCGGAGCCCGTCGGCTACCCGCTCCTGAAAATTGGTGGTCACAAGCTTTCGGGTCGACGCGACGACCATCCGTATACCTCCAGACCGAACTGCCATCTTGCATGGCAATACTTCCCACAAATTACCGTCGCCGATCGCAGCTGGTCAAGAAGTCCGCTTGTCCGATTGCTCCTATTCCTGCAATGACATTTGGATTACTGCCTGTGACGGGTTGATGACGGGGGTTGACTTCATCGCAACGGTTCTGCACAGTGATCTACACAACGTCCTCTGCCATACATCATGGCAACCAGAGAGGTTCTTATGTCTCAGCCTTCCTCCCCCGACACCGAAGACCGCCGCTACCGCAGCAAGGTCGCCGCAATCGAGCCGTACGGTGTCGACCACATTCCCGACGTCGAGCGGCACGGCACGGCCCGCTCCCAGTTCTCCATCTGGTTCGCCGCCGGCATGAACTTCCCGATCATGGTGCTGGGCTTCTCGGCCGTCAGTTTCGGGCTCTCGTTGACCTCGGCAGTGACCGCGATCGTGCTGGGCTCCCTGGTCGGCGCTGCCGTGATGGGCATCCTGTCGCAGATGGGCGCCCGACTCGGCGTTCCGCAGCAGATCCAGTCGCGGGGTCCGCTCGGGTTCTTCGGCAACTTCGTCCCCGTGGCGTACATCAACGTCTTCGCCGGCATCGGCTGGGCAGCAGTGACAATCATTCTCGGTGCGCAGGCTCTGCACGAACTCGCGCCCGGCATCCCGTTCTGGCTCTCCGCGCTGGCGCTCGTGAGCATTCAATTGGTGGTAGCCGTCTTCGGGTACAACATGATCCATTTCCTGCAGAAGATCCTGTCGTTCGTGCTGTTCTTCGGATTCGTCCTGATCACCGTCGTGTCGGTGACCAACAGCGACGCAGTCGGCTTCGACGCGAACCCCGACGCTCCGTTCTACATCGGCGGCACCGGCGGATGGATCACGTTCGCGGGCTTCTTCATGTCGTTCCTCATCGCCTGGTGGCCGTTCGCGTCGGACTACTCGCGTTACCTCCCCGACGACGACGGCACCGCCAAGCGCGCCGGTGCCTACACGCTGGCCGGCAACTTCATCACGCTGACCTGGCTCGGCATCGCCGGTGCACTGCTCGGCGGATCGGCCGTCTCGGGTGAGGAGCCCATCGGAGCGCTGGCACGCCTGACCGGTTCGTGGGCACCCGTCGCGCTGATCGTCGTCCTGTTGTCCTCGTTCTCGCAGAACTTCCTCAACGTCTACGGCGGCGCCATCTCGGTGCAGACGCTGCGGATTCCGGTCAGCCGCCGCACCGCCGTCATCGCCATCTGTGTCGTCGCCTACGCCATCAGCCTCTGGGCGGGTGAGGGCTTCGAGGCGAAGTTCAAGAACTTCCTGTTCCTCGGGGCCTACCTGATCGCTCCGTTCGGTGCGGCGCTGCTGCTCGACTACTTCGTGGGCGGCCGGAAGGACAAGTCCCGGATCGGTGAACTCTATGACGACACCCTGGTGCTGAACTGGGGATTCGCCGCATGGATCGCAGGCGTCGTTGCCTCCGTTCCCTTCTGGAACCTGTCCTTCTACCAAGGCTGGGTCACGGTCCACCACCCCGAGTGGGGCGACCTGACCTACGTCGTCGGCTTCGCCGCCGCCGCGGTGGTATACATGCTCACCTACATGCTTCCCGGAGTTCGGCGCCGTCCGAAGCGTCAGCCGACCGGGCGCGTGGACACGGTGGCCGACGTCGCCTCGACACCTGTCACCTCGGGCGGTGAGCGGCGATGACCGAGCAGGCATTCGAGACCGTACCGACCTCGGTGCCGGCGTTCGTCGCCGACGTCGAACGCGCCCTCACCGAGATCGCCGCCGGACACGCCGTCGTCGTGGTCGACGATCACGAGCGGGAGAACGAGGGCGATCTGATCTTCGCCGCCGAATGTGCGACAACGGAACTCGTCGCCTTCACCATCCGGCACGGCTCCGGGGTGCTGTGCGTGCCGATGGCCGGTGAGCGGCTCGACGCGCTGCGGCTGCCCCCGATGTGCACGGAGAACGAGGACCCCAAGGGCACCGCGTACGCGGTGAGCGTCGACGCCCGCGACGGTGTCAGCACCGGGATCTCGGCCGCCGACAGGGCCCGGACCATCCGACTGCTCGCCGCTGCCGACACCCGCACCGAACAACTGACCCGGCCCGGGCACGTGTTCCCGCTGCGGGCCCGACCGGGCGGCGTGCTCGAACGCCCCGGGCACACCGAAGCCGCGATCGACCTGACCGACCTGGCCGGGATGCGTCCGGCCGGCGCCATCTGCGAGATCGTCAACGACGACGGCAGCATGGCCCGTGGGACGGACCTCGACGAGTTCTGCTCCACGCACGGACTGCACAAGCTCGCCATCGCCGACCTCGTCCGATACCGCCGGTGGACGGCGCCCATCGCGTCCAGCCCCGCCGTTCGCCTTCCCACCCCGCACGGGATCTTCGAGGCCGTCGCGGTCGCCGAGGGCGACGGCACGGAACATCTCGTCCTGACCCTCGGTGACGTCGCCGACCAGGACGACGTCCTGGTCCGGGTCCACTCGGAATGCCTGACCGGCGACGTGTTCGGGTCCCAGCGTTGCGACTGCGGCCCCCAACTCGACCAGGCTCTCGCCGAGATCGCCCGCGTCGGTGCCGGAGTGGTCGTCTACCTGCGCGGTCACGAAGGGCGCGGCATCGGACTGGTTCAGAAACTGCGGGCCTACGGTCTCCAGGAACGCGGCTACGACACGGTCGACGCCAACACGGCCCTCGGCCTGCCCGTCGATGCGCGCGACTTCGCCACGGCGGCAAAGATTCTGGCGGATCTGCGGATCCGATCCGTCAATCTGATGTCGAACAACCCGCACAAGGAGTCGGCGCTGGCGGCGTACGGCACCCGCATCCTGCGGACCACTCCCCTGCACATCGAACCGACTCCCGACAACGTGCTCTACCTGCAGACCAAGACCGAACGTCTGGGACACCGGCCACCGGTCACACACCCGGTCGCCACCCAGCACGCATGAAGACGTGACGGAGACACTGTTGTGACCACACTCATCACCCGGCACGAGGTGCACGACTTCGACACCTGGCGCGCGGTGTTCGGCGGACACCAGGTCAACCGCCGGGCCCACGGAGCCACCGGCCACCGGATCTTCCGCTCCGGCAACGACGTGACGGTCCTGACCGACTTCCCCGACCGTGCCTCGGCCGAGAAGTTCCTCGCCGATCCCGCTCTTCGCGACGTCGTCGCACGCGCCGGCTTCGTCGACACGCCCGTCACCAGCATCTGCGAATTCGTCGACACCGAACAGTATTGACGGCCGCTCCACGCCCGGGCACAGAATATTCACCACAGGAGGAATGAAGTGATCGACACCCAGACGCTGTTGGCGTCGTTGCCCACCGATCTGTGGATCGGCGGAAAGCAGATACCGGCTTCGGGCGGCAGCACCTTCAGTGTTCACAATCCCGCGGACGGCAGGGTTCTCGTCCATGTCGCCGACGCGCAACCCGAGGACGGTGGGGTCGCGCTCGACGCCGCGGCCGCTGCTCAGCCGGACTGGGCCGCCACCCCGGCGCGTGAGCGGTCCGATATCCTGCGCCGCGCCTGGGAGCTGATCAATCAGCGCCGCAACGAGTTCGCACTGCTGATGACCCTCGAAATGGGCAAACCGCTCGCGGAAAGCCACGGCGAGGTGACATACGGGGGCGAGTTCCTGCGCTGGTTCTCCGAGGAAGCCGTGCGAATCAACGGCCGCTACACCCAGTCTCCCACCGGCAACGGGCGAATCCTGGTCACCAAGGAACCGGTGGGTCCGACGTTGGCCATCACGCCGTGGAACTTCCCGTTGGCGATGGGAACCCGCAAGATCGGGCCCGCGTTGGCCGCGGGGTGCACGATGGTGGTCAAGCCGGCCGCGGAAACCCCGTTGACCATGCTGTTGCTCGCCGAGGTCTTCCGCGACGCGGGGTTGCCCGACGGCGTGCTGTCCGTCCTCCCGACGTCGGACTCCGCCGCCCTGACGACACCGATGTTCGACGACTCCCGACTGCGCAAGGTGACGTTCACCGGCTCGACCGGCGTCGGGAAGGTGCTACTGAAACAAGCCGCCGACCGGGTCCTGCGGACGTCGATGGAACTCGGCGGCAACGCCCCGTTCGTCGTCTTCGACGACGCCGACATCGACGCCGCCGTCGAAGGGGCCATGGCGGCAAAGATGCGCAACGGCGGCGAGGCGTGCACGGCCGCGAACCGCATCCACGTCGACAACGCGGTACTCGCCAAATTCAGTGAGAAACTCACGGCAAGGATGCGTGCGCTCGCGGTCGGTCCCGGCGACCGCGACGGGATCCAGGTCGGTCCGCTGGTCAGCGAGAAGCAGCGGTCGAGCGTTGCGAACCTGGTCGACGACGCGGTGAGCAAGGGCGCCACGGTCATGACCGGCGGCAACCGAGGGGCGGGTTCCGGATACTTCTACGAGCCGACCGTTCTCAGCTCGGTACCGGCAGACGCGCGGATCCTGAAAGAAGAGGTCTTCGGTCCGGTCGCCGCCATCATCGGATTCGACGGCGAAGTGGAAGGCGTCGCCGCCGCCAACGACACCGAATACGGCCTGGCCGCCTACATCTACACCGAGGGACTCGAGCGAGCGCTTCGAGTGTCCGGCGCTGTGGAGGCGGGGATGGTGGGTGTGAACCGGGGCATCATCTCCGACGTCGCCGCAACCTTCGGCGGTGTCAAGGAATCCGGTCTCGGCCGGGAAAGCGGCAGCGAAGGCATCGAGGAGTACCTCGAGGTGAAGTACATCGCCTTCCGGTGACGTGTTTCGACTCGTCCTGCCCTTCCTCCCGGACGGGCCGGGTCCGACAATGGGACGGTGAGTTCGCGAGGTTCCGCCGCAGACTGGGCACTCGGCCAGGTCCACGCCGTGCGTGACGACCCTGATGCCCGCCTCGAGCTGAGCGCCCGCACGTATCACGGTCCGGTGGGCAACGCACCGCGGCATTTGCCGTTTCGCCGTGCGGCGCTGTCGTTCATGCGCTGGCAGGTCGGCCGCGGCGTGCTGGCCGCACTCGAGGCGACGCCTCCCGGGAGTCCGTGGTGGCGGGCAGTCAACGAGCGACTGCTGCGCGACGGGTGCGAGGCCGTCGCCCGGAGCGGCGGAATGGGAGGGACGCCGTCATCGCACGCGGTCGACCTGTGGATGCTGTTCGTTGCCGATCCGACCGCACGCACGTGGTACCGGGCCCACAATGCGAGCATCGTCTCCGCCTACCTCGACCATCGCAACCTCGCCGAAACCGAGAGCCGTCCCGAGCGCTTCTTTCTCAACGTCGTGCTGCTCCGCGTTCTCTTCGCCCACGCCTTGGTCGCTGCGCCACGTCTGGCGCTCGGGCGGCTTGCGCCGGCAGGCCCCCTGCTCGGCGATCCGCGACTGTCGATGACCGGGATCTTCCTCTCCCTTTCGCGGATTCTCCCCGACCGCTATCCACTCGGTGACGACGTCGCCGCGTACGTCGCCGCCGAGCACAACCTCGGCGAGCTGCTGGACTACGGCCTGATCGGGCCGCGCCTGCAGCAGCTGTACGAATGGTCGGCCGACAAGCTCGACGAACCGCGGCTGCTCGACTGCATACGCGACGGCAGCCCGACCTATGCCTGGTCGTACACCGATCGCGAAGTGTGGCATCCGGCGCGACCGGCCGCCACGATCCGCGCGGTCCGGCGCTTCGTACCGGCGCGCCGGTAGTTGTCAGTACCGCACGTCGCTCTGCAGCAGCGGCGGGTACACGGTGGACCGTTCCCCGTCCACGGTGCTGCCGGCGAACTGCAGCATCGCCCGCAGTTCGCCGTGCATCGGCGCCGGATAGTTCAACGTGGGAGCCGAGACGTCGTCGAGCACGCGGAGATGCTCGGGGCCGAGGCTCACCTCGAGGCCGGCGATGTTGTCCGTCAGGTGTTCGACGCGCCTGGCGCCGAGGATCGGCACGACGGTCCCGGATCGGCCTCGCAGCCAGGCCAACGCGACGGCAGCCGAGGTGGTCCCGAGTTCGTCGGCGATTGCGGCGACGGCGTCGATGACGACGAACTCGGCATCGGTCGGGCCGCCGACGAAAGCGGTGCGGGCGGAGTCGGTGACCTCGGTGCCGCGCCGATACTTGCCGGAGAGGAACCCGTTCTTCAGTGGGCTCCACGGCACCAGTGCCATTCCCTGATCGAGCGCGAGGGGCGCGAGTTCGCCCTCTACAGTCCGTGCCAGCAAGGAGTACTCGACCTGCATCGCGATCAACGGCGTCCAGCCGCGCAACAGCGCTGTGGTCTGGGCCTGCGCGGTCACCCACGCCGGGTTGTTGGAGATCCCGACATAGCGGATCTTGCCGGCACGGACCAGGTCGTCGAGGGTGCGCAGGGTTTCCTCGATCGGGGTGTGGCGGTCCCAGTTGTGTAGCCAGTACACGTCGAGGTAGTCGGTGCGGAGGCGGCGGAGTGTCTCGTGCAGCTGGGCGATGACGGCGGCGCGGCCTGCACCGCCCCCGTTCGGGTCGCCAGGGAACAGGTTCGCGAAGAACTTCGATGCCAGCACCACGCGCTCGCGGTGTCCGCGGTGGGCGGCGAAAAAGTCGCCGAGAATCTTCTCCGAATGGCCGTTGGTGTAGAAGTTGGCGGTGTCGATGAAATTCCCGCCGAGATCGAGATAGGTGGCGAGGATCTTCTCGGATTCCGCCACGCTGCAGCCGGCGCCGCCGGCGTCCTCGCCGAAAGTCATCGCACCGAGGGCGAACGGGCTGACCCTCAGCCCTGAGCGGCCGAGGGTGACGTAGTGATCGAGTCGCATGATCTGCTCCATGGGGTGTCGGTCGGAATGTGCATGTCCATCGAAACGCGAACTGCGGTGACCGTGGTAGATCGATCCACGCCGGGGATTGCACGATCCTCCCGAGATCGCCACGATCGGGTTGCCGGACTGCGACGCGGATGTTTTCGTGAAGTGTGCGCACCTCACCCGACCTGCTGGACGAGATCCGCAGCAGCATCGCGGCCCACGCCCGGCCCGATCTTCGGACGCCGATCGCCGGGCTGTTGTTGTCGAAAGTGACGACGGACTCGGCGGCGCCGGAGTATTCGTTGACGGCGCCACTGCTGGTGATCATGGCCCAGGGCGGCAAGCGACTGCTGCTCGGCGACCGGGTGTTCGAGTACCGGGCCGGGCAGTGTCTGGTCGTCACCGCCAACTTGCCCGTCACCGGCAACTACATCGACGTCGACGACGGCGCGCCGTCGTTGGCCATGGGCCTGGTGCTGCGCCCAGCCGCCCTCGCCGCGCTGGTGCTGCAGGCCCCCACCGAACGGTGGTCCCGTGGAACGAGCGGCCTGCCGGCGATCGCAACCGGCGTCGCAGACGACGATCTACTCGACGCCGCGGCGCGGATGCTGCGACTGCTCGATCATCCCGCCGATGCGCCTGTGCTCGCTCCACTCGTCGAGCAGGAGATCCTCTGGCGACTGCTCACCGGCCCGCACGGGAGCACCGCCCGCCAGATCGGCGTAGCCGACAGCGACCTGTCGCATGTCAGCCGGGCGATCCACTGGATCCGCGACAATTACGCCGAGCCGATGCGAATCGACGATCTCGCGCGGTTGTCCAGCATGAGCACATCCGCATTTCACCGGCACTTTCGTGCCGTTACGGCACTGAGCCCCTTGCAGTTTCAGAAGCGAATCCGACTGCAGCAGGCCCGCTCGATGCTGGTTGCCCATCCCGGTGACGTCGCCGGAGTCGGACATCTCGTCGGCTACGACAGCCCCTCGCAGTTCAACCGCGAATACCGCCGCCTGTTCGGTGCCTCCCCGGGGCAGGACGCCCAGGGATTACGCACCAGGACCGCACTGTCCCACGCCGGACCGCTGCCCTGACCTGTCGCCTATTGCCCATCTCGATGCAGCGCATCGACGGATTGCCCCGGTCGCGGGCGGCGCCGTCTACGCTCTGTCGGGGGATCACTCCTCGGTGCGGGCGGCGACGATGGCGGCGAGGTTGGCGGCAATGTTCTCCTCGACGGCTGCTTTGTCGACGCCCAGGCCGGCGAGCACACCGACCCCGTCCTCGACCTCGAGCAGGGCGAGCAGAATGTGCTCGGTTCCGATGTAGTTGTGCCCCAGACGAAGTGCTTCACGGAACGTCAGTTCGAGCGCTTTGCGCGACTGGGCGTCGAAGGGGATGAGTGCGGGCACCTCCTCGGCGGCGGGCGGCAACGTCGCGGTCGCGGCGTGCCGGACCGTATCCAGATCCACGCCCTGCGCGGCGATCGCCCGGGCGCCGAGTCCGTCGGGGTCGGTCAGGAGTCCGAGGACGAGATGCTGAGGCAGGATCTCGGAGTTGTTCGCGGCCCTGGCCTCGTTCTGCGCGACGACAACGACCTGCCGTGCGCGGGGAGTGAACCGGCTGAATCCCTGATTCGGATCGAGGTCGGAGGCCTGCCCGGGGTCCTTGGGGACGAACCGCTTCTGTGCGGCCTGCTTGGTGACTCCCATGCTCTTGCCGATTTCGGTCCACGACGCCCCCGAACGGCGGGCCTGGTCGACGAAGTGACCGATGAGGTGGTCCGCGAGTTCGCCGAGATGCTCGGCGGCGAGGACCGCGTCGGTGAGTTGCTCGAGCGGGGCCTCCGAGTGCACCTTCTTGATCGCCTCGATGAGGTCGTCGAGGCGGATGGGCGGGGTGACGGGCGTTGAATTCTCCATGCGTCAACCCTAAGTTGACGACTCCGAAGCGTCAACCCCAGGTTGTCGATCGACGTATTCACGCCGGTCCGCGCCGAACGCGCAATGAGCGACGGACGGTCTGCTACGTTGATGGCTAGCAGCTCTAGGGATAGGTGTTCTATGCATATCGAGAAAGACCTGGTGGCCGCGTCGGCCACTCCCCTGGTACTCGGAATTCTCGCCGAGGGCGAGTCCTACGGGTACGCCATTCTGAAGCGAGTCAACGACCTGTCCGGCGGTCGGATTCAGTGGACCGACGGCATGTTGTACCCCTTGCTGCATCGGCTCGAACGGCTGGGATTGGTGTCGGCGTCGTGGGGCGCCTCCGACAGCGGGCGCCGGCGCAAGCACTACACGATCACCGATACGGGCCGGGAAATGCTGGCGGAACGGCGCGCCCAGTGGGACGTGGTCGCGGACGCGCTGAGCCAGGTGTGGCGCTCCGTCCAACTGCCCCCGGCACCCGCGGAAGGATGGTCGTGATGGATACCGACAAGGAACTCGAATCGCAGATCGGTCAGTGGCGGGGGTACGTCGAGCGCCGTCACGTGATATCGTCCGCCGACACGGATGAGATGGAAGACCATCTCCGCGATCAGATTTCGGATCTGTCCGCCGCCGGTCTGAAGACCGACGAGGCGTTCCTGGTCGCGGTCAAACGGATGGGCAACGTGGACGACATCTCCCGCGAGTTCGCGCGGGAGCACTCCGATCGGCTGTGGAAGCAACTCGTCCTGCTGCCCGCCGCGCCCGACGGCGGTCGCACTCGTCCCACCCGTGAACTGTTCGTCGTTCTCGGGTTCGCGGTCGGCGCCGCACTCGCCCTGAAGGCAGGCTTGGCGACACTCGACGAGCAGGACCTCGCCCGCAACGTCAGCCTGTTCGTTCTTCCCTTCCTCACCACGTACTTCGCGTGGAAACGGAAGGTGACGCTCCGACTGGCCGCGGCACTGGTGGTGCCGTTCGCCCTGGCGGCGGTGCTGGTGAACGTCTTCCCGTTCGTCTCGAACGGCTCCACCGAGGTGATCGCGGCGATCCACACACCGATCGCGTTGTGGTTCGCGGTCGGCGTCGCGTACGTCGGCGGCCAGTGGCGGTCGGACCGGCGGCGGATGGACTTCATTCGATTCACCGGCGAATGGGTGGTCTACCTGACCCTCCTCGCCCTCGGTGGCGGCGTGCTCATCGGCCTGACGGTCAATGCTTTCGACGCCCTCGGCCTGAGCGTCGAGTGGGTCGTCGAGGACTGGGTGCTGCCGTTCGGAGCGGCCGGTGCGGTCATCGTCGCCGCATGGCTCGTGGAGGCGAAACAGAACGTCGTGGAGAACATCGCCCCCGTCCTCACGCGTGTGTTCACACCACTGACGACTCTCATGCTGCTGGTGCTGCTCGTCGCATTCGCGACGACCGGCAGCGTGGTCGACGTCGACCGGAACCTGCTGATCCTGATGGACCTCATCCTGGTCGTCGTCCTGGGCCTGCTGCTGTACGCGATTTCCGCCCGCGACCCCTACCTGCCGCCCGACCTGTTCGACCGCCTCCAACTCCTCCTCGTCGTGAGCGCCCTCGCGGTCGACCTGCTGATGCTGTTCGCCATGCTCACTCGAATCGCGGAATTCGGCTTCACACCGAACAAGGTGGCCGCACTCGGAATGAACCTGGTTCTCCTCGTCAACCTGACCTGGTCGGCCGTTCTCGTCCTCGGGTTCCTTCGGGGCCGCCGGGAATTCGGCTCCACCGAACGCTGGCAGACCCGTTACCTCCCAGTGTTCGGTGTGTGGGCGGCGTTGATGGTCGGCGTGCTTCCACCACTGTTCGACTTCGCGTGACCACGTCGTGACCGCTTACCGGGATTCTTCCAATGCGCGCGATACCTTCCGAATGACGCTGCCGCTGCGTAACATCAAGCACATCTCGCTGGAATCCCTCTGGAGGCCGACGTGGGTGGACTTGGTATCGATCTCGGAACTGCCAACACTGTCGTCGGAACTCCCGACGACGGCATCGTACTGAACGAGCCTTCTTTCATGTTGGTTCGGACGAAGGAACCGAACCGTGCTCTCGCCATCGGCACCGAGGCGCGAAGTCTCGTCGGCCGTACGCCTATCGGAATAACTCCGGTGCGGCCGTTGCGTGACGGGGTGATCGTCGACCTGGAGTCGGCGCGGACCTTCGTGACGGCGATCGTCAAACGGGTGTCGCCGGGCAGGCGATACGGGGTGCGGCCCAAGGCCGTCATCTCGGTGCCTGCCGGCGCCACTCCGCTCGAGCGCAGGGCACTGCTCGAGGTCGGGCACGAGGCCGGCCTGCGAAAAGTGGGGTTGGTGCCCGAGCCGGTCGCGGGTGCCCTCGGCTGCGGAATCAACCCGCTCGAACCGCGCGCCCACCTTGTCGTCGACATCGGTGGCGGCACTTCGGAAATCACCGCCATCTGTTTCGGTGGCATTCTCTCCCACCGCAGTTGCCGACTCGCGGGCGACGAACTGACCAACGCGCTGTACCACTACCTGCGGGAGGAGCACAACATCGTCGTCGGCGAGCTCACCGCCGAGCGCGCGAAGCTGGGCGCACCGGACACCGACGAAGGGCAGTCACTCGTCGTCGAGGGCCGCGACGCCGCCACCGGCCGGGCGCGGTTCGTCACGCTCGAAACCGAGGAGATCGTGGATGCATTGCGGGCGACCACAGCCGGAATCGTCCATACCCTGACCGAATGCCTCGAAGACCTTCCGCCGCAGGCGATCGGCGACGTGATGTCGGAGGGGCTGCTCGTCATCGGCGGCGGGGCGATGCTGCGTGGCCTCTCGCAACTGATCGAGGAGGCGTTCGGATTCCCGGTGAAGACGGCCGAACGCCCCCTCACCTGCGTCGCCGAAGGCGCCACCGCCTGTCTCGTGCACCCCGAGGTCGTTGCCGCCTACAGCAGCTGATCACCGGTTCGGTGCCGGAGCAGGTGGTCGCGGGAAGTAGTGCTCGAGAATCTTCTTGACCACGGGGCCTGAAGTCGCCGACCCGAAACCACCACCACGGACCAGCGCCGTCACCACGATCTCGGGGGCATCGAATGGCGCCACCGCGGAGAACCAGGCGTTCAGTCCCTCTCCCGGCGCCGACGGATCCTCCGCGGTTCCCGTCTTGGCGCCGGCCGGTACCGGGAGGTCCGCGAGTTGCCCGGCGGTCCCGGCCGCCGCGGACGCCCGCATTCCCGCCCGGACGGGATCGAGACGGTCGGCGAACGCGAGCCGCTGTGGTGCCGCTGTGGGGATGGGGATCAAATCCGGCCCGTACGCCGCGGCGAGCTGAGGGGTCACCATCGCGCCGGTAGCGATCCCGGACGTCCATCGCGCGACCTGGATAGGGGTCGCGCTGACCGTGCCCTGCCCGATACCCATCAACAGCGTCGACCCGGGATACCACGTGGCCCCGATGCTTCCGACGTTCTCCGGGGTGCCGAGAAATCCCTCCGCCTCGCCGGGCAGGTCGATCCCGGACCGCCGTCCCGCGCCGAGTTGGCTCGCGACGTCCGCCATCTTCTCCGGGCCCAGGAGCTCACCGAGCTTGTAGAAGTACACGTTGTCGGACCATTGGATCGCCTGCAGCATATTGTTCGGGCCCATCGGCTGCCAGTTCCGGAAAGTGTGGCCACCATAGGTGTAGGCAGCGCCGGTCTCGATCACCTCGTCGGGCGACAGCACCGGATACTGCATATCCGTCGACGCGACGACGATCTTGAATGTCGAGCCGGGCGGGACCGCGGTCTGGGTGGCGTTGTTGACCAACGCACTCGGGCCCGGGGTCTGGCTCTGCGCCGCAAGCGCGACGAGGTCGGCCGGGGGTCCGTAGACATTGTTGTCGGCGCCCGGGACGCTGGCGAGAGCCAGCACAGCTCCGGTCCGCGCATCCATCACGACGGCGGCGCCGAGGTCGCCCTTACTGGTGCGCATCGCCTCCACGAGCGCATCGGTGGCCAGGGTCTGCACACCGATGTCGAGATGCAGGCGCAGATCGTGGCCCCGCACCGGGTCGACGCGCTCGCCGGTGGCCACCGGATTGCCGGACGGATCGACGTACATGCACTGTGTGCCGTCGCTGCCGCGGAGCAGAGCGTCGTACTGCTTCTCGAGTCCCGCTTTGCCGACCCGTGATCCGAGTGCGAGGTGAGGCCAGCGTTCCATGTCGTCGGCGTCGGCGACCCCGACGTGTCCGAGGATGGACGCGAGTACGGCGCCGTACGGGTACTGCCTGCGACCGGACGGCACCACGAGGACACCGGGAAGGTGCGCATCCACGATGCGCCGAGCCTGGTCGGGCGCGACTGTGCCCACGGCCACCTGGGTTTCGCCCTCACCGCCGGCGTCGATCAGGTCCGACAACTCGTCGGGCGACTTCGTTAGCAACGCGGCGAGCCGGTTGCGAGCGTCGTCGTCGCTGTCCTCGAACATCCGAGCGACCACGGCAACGGCGTACTCGGCGACGTTCACCACGAGAGGGACACCGTTGCGGTCGACGATCAGTCCGCGTTCGGCAGGCAGGCGGATGCACCGCATCATCTGTGCATCACTCATCGCCCGATATTCCGCACCCCGGTCGTGCTGCACCTGCCAAGCGAACACCGACATGGCGACGAGTGCGGCGATCATCGTCATCGTGCCCGCCGACATTCCGCGCGGGCGGCGCCGGCGCCGGGGGTCGGGGGCCCACAGCGGTCGCGCGACGCCGTCTCGGCGCACCGCGAGTACCAGTCCGATGGCGGCGAATCCGACTATCGCGGCCGTCCCGCCGTAGCTGAAGAGCGGAATCGGCATTCCGGTGTGGGGCAGCAGCGACAGACTCTGACCGATCGACACCAGCGCGTGGATTCCGAACAACCCACCGATTCCGGCAGCGACGAGTGCAGCCTCCCGGGTCCGTGCCGTGCGCGCGGCGAGTGCAGCCCGCCACACGATCACCGACGTCGCCACCACGACGGCCAGGCCGGCGATCAGACCCCACCCGTACACCAGGCTGGCGAACGCCAGATCGTGCTCCGATTCGGGGAGAAACTGTGCCCGCACGTCGTACAGCGGGTCACGCGCCAGACCCCACAGGCCGCCACTGCCGATCGCGATGTTCGCCTGCAATTCGGCCCACCCCGCGCCTGCCGGGTCGGCGTTGCTCGACAGGAACACGTGGACCCGTTCGAGCTGATACGGCCGGAGGAACAGCACCGCGAGCGGCAGCGACGCGATCCCCATCACGAACAACGGGACCAGCGGCAGCAGCGGGACCCGCGCGAGGATGAGCATGAACCCGGTCGTCGCAACGAGCACGACGGCCGTCGACAGGTCCGGCTGGACCGCGACGAGTGCCACCGGCACCGCTGCAATCGCCAGAGTCGCGACGAATCGTGCGAGCGTGAACCCACCCGCGAGCATGCCCGCGGGCACCAGAATCAGGGCTAGCTTGGCCAACTCGGAAGGCTGAACGGTGAACACGCCGAAGTTCAGCCAGCGCTGCGCGCCCTTCGTCGCAACCCCCGCCAGGGGAACGGCCGCGAGCAACAGGGTCGCCACCGCGAATACCGCCCAGCCGAAGGCGCGGAGGTCACTGATCCGCAGGCGGGACACCACCCACATGATCGCGAGTCCGGCCACCGCGAAGAGGAGATGGCGAACGGCGTGCCCCGTCATCCCGGTCGCCGTGAGATTCAGGAGTCCGAGCACGACGAGGACGATCGCCGCCCCCACGATCCACGGGTCGGATTCGCGCTTGTCGTCCTGCATGGCTGCCCCCGGCACTCAGCAGCGTGCGTTCTCGGCGGGCATCAGCAGCGGCTCGGACGCGGCTGTCGCCGGGGCGCTCGTGATCGCCGCGACGGCGAGCGCGGCCCCGGGCGGCAGATCGGTCCGGACGATGCCGTACACCTGCTGCGACCCGGACTGAACGCGCTCCGACACGTCGCCGCCCGCCCGCACCTCGCCCGAACAGCGGTCGTACACGTTCACCCTCCAGGTCACGGCATCGACAATCGCCGCCGGATCGAGGTGGACGTCGACCCGGATCTCGCACGCCTGCCCGGGCCCGCACTCCCCACTGGCGCGCGTGGCCGTGACGAGCGTGATCGGCCCGGCGCTGCCGGGAGCACCGACGTCGACGGGTGGCGGCACTCGTCCGGCATCGGTCGTAGCCGGCGTGGGCTGTTCGGCCGAGGGTTCCGGTGGCGGCGACACGGGTCGAATCTGATTCTGCTCCTCGGGATTCACCGGATTCAGGACGGCGTCCCACCCGCGCCGCATGTCCGACCACGCCCGGGGAGCCATCCACACTGCGGCTACGAGTATCAGGATCGCGACGAGCCCGAGGGCTCCCTGTCTCCGCGAGGGCCGTCTCTTCCTGCGATGCCACGGATTCCGGACCGGCGGGAACCAGCCCGGCGATGCGAGAGTGGAACCGGTGGCCACCGGCGGCGGCTTCTCACCGGCCGTCCGCTCCTCCACTGTTTGGTCGTGCGGGCGCGGCCGTCCCCTGGTCGCCGCGACCAGCCGGGCGAGTTGGCAGCGTTTCCGCTGCTCTTCGGCGGCATCGACGCCGGGTTCGACAGCCAGACGAACTCGCTGCAGCAGCACGTCGAGATCTGTTGTTTCGACCAGCGATTCGTGCAACCGGTCGGGCAGTGCCGAACCGCGACAGTTCGTCGCGATGCTCCGGAACAGCCCGGCGACCTCCTCGGTCACGTCGTGCCCGGACACCGCACCGCGCGCGTACTCGATCGTGAGATGCCCGCTGTCGGACACCGTCACGTCCCGGAGACGGATGCGGTCCTGCCCCTCGCTGCGCACCGGTTCGAGCTGATCGAGCGCATCGACAACGAGCAGCGACGCCTGTGCCGGTGACAGAATCGCCGCCGCGAGGAGCCTTCCGAGTGCCACGCCACTGACAGGGGCGGCGTGATCGGGTTGTTCGGGCGGTTCGGATCGAGCATCGGCGGGTTCGTTTCTCCTCGTGAGGAGCCCTGTCACTGCTTCGATCATCGCGCACCCCGACGCTCGGCCTCCCGCGCCGTGGGTACGAGACCGGAGCGGGCGGCGACGGACCTTGAGTTGGGCTTACCCTGTGCCGAAATCCTTTTCGCCTGCGTCATTCCATTTAACTCCGGCCGATGCTCCGGCGTCCGCGAAATCGTCCCGTCCGCTTCCGCACAATCTCGTCAGCGTGCACTCGGGGGCACACCGAACGCCTGCATCACGACCGCACCCCAGTCCCGCCATGCCGGGCAGGGCACAGGATCCCGGTGGTTCAGGAACCGGATCACCTCATCGTCGAAGGCGGCGGAGGTCGGTAGAGACGAGTGCGCGGCGCGAACCGGGCAGCCGTTGCGTTCGACGTCCAGGCGCCAGCCGTGCGGCATCAGCGGAAGATCGGCGGCCGACACGATACTCAGCACGCGCACGTCCTCGGGCAGTACCTCACCGAAAACGGCCTGTGCGGTACCCGCGGTACCGAGCAGTTGGCGCGCGGCGGGTGTGTCCGGGTCGAACGGGAAGAAGACGACGTCGATCGCGGGCACCGCCCACCGCAACAGGTCGCCGAACACCCTGCCCGGTCGGTCGACTTCCGGCGGCGGAAATCCGAGCGGGGTCTCCGGGAACACACCCACCAGGATCAGCACGTCCACCTGTGCCCGACCTGCGGCGACCGCTTCCCACGCGATCCAGCCGGCGTGCGAATGCGCGGCAACGGTCAACGGCCGCTGCAGGTTCGCCGCCTGCTCGGCGAACACGGCGACCTGTTCCTCCACGGGCCGATGGGTATCGGCCGGTTCGTAGGGGGCGCCCGTTCGGATCGGGCACGTGGCGTCGCGCCGGGGCTGCCCGCCCCCGGTTCCGGCGTAGGAAAAGTAGTACACCTGTTCGCATTCATACCCCAGCCGCTGCACGTCGGCCCGGTGGATCGTCCCCTCCCCCGAACGCGAGTCGATGCCGGACATGACGAGCAGCGAACCAGCCTGTCGTGGTCCGGGTTCCGGATCTTCGTAGGCGCGGGTCCGAACGAAGATCACCGACACGATCGTCGATGCGACGAGCACCGCGGCAAGCGCCGCGGCGGGCCGCCTCAGCGGCGCACGGCCCATCGCCCACACAGTCAGTCCCGTTGCCGCTGCCGATACCGGCACGAGCAGCACGGTGAGGCCAGGCACGCGGTCGGCCAGGGCGCCCAGTGCGAGGATCGCCGCGCAATACGGCACCATCACCTCGATTCGCAGGCCCCGGCGCCACGCCCGCCCCATGGCCGCGCGCAGACCGGCGCCGCCCTGCCACGGCACCGGCCCGAGTATCGACACCAGCACCGCGACGAGCGCTACCGCCGGCCAGAACGCCCGCGAATACAGCATCGCGTAGGCGGTCGCGTCGGCGCACGACGCCAGCAGGACGGGACCGAACGCAGTCGCGTAGAACGCCGCGGCGAAGCGGATACGCCTCGTGTCGAGTCCACCGAGCAGCCAGGCCATCAGCATGATCCGCACGGCCGACACGACGCCCAGCAGCACGATGCACTGCGACCACGAGTCGGTGCGTACCAGCAGAAGTCGCAGGTCTGCGAACTGATCCAGCGGCGGCAGCGCGACGAGGTGCAACAGTCCCGGCCACACGGGGACCACCCCGCACAGCGCCAACACGACGACCAGCACCGCAGCGGCCGCCAACGGCCACCACCGCGCCCCGCGCCGCACCCACCGGCCCATACCCTTCGCTGTACTCGCTGTCGGTGGTCGTGCACAACCCGGTCGGCCGGCCACTCAGGAGTTCGTGCCGGACAACGCGATTCCAGAGCGCGACATCCGTGACCTCGGCAGGACGTCCGGCGGAAGAATGAACATGACACAGCCGGGGCGTATCGGGGAGGATGATCACCTGATGGACGGTGTGGAGGTCGGAAGCCACGGGTCGCTCATGACGTTCGACCAATTCGAGGACATCTTCCGGGTGGCCGCCAGTATCGGCGTCGTGAGGGACGACTTTCACCGATTCGACGACGTCGTCACCGGGAAACTGTACGACCTGCTGCTGGTCGCCCAGTCGGATGCAGCGGCCCAGCACCGGCACGTCATCGAACTCACCGACCTGCCGATCACCAGAGGCCTGCAGGAAAACATCGGGTTGTTCCGGGAGCTCGGCCCGCACCTTCGGGTCGACCCGATCCTCGCGCGACTGGCCGCCTACCCGCCACTCGACGGCGTCCTCGCGGCCGACACCCGCTCAGGGCTCCCCGACATCACCGGCGGACTGGGCGTCGCCCTCGCGCGCACCTTCCGCATCGTCTACCCCGAGCTGAGGACCCTGCGGGCCCGGACCACGCACTGGTCGCTGGTCAGCACCCTCGTCGACCTCTATCTCTGACGTCGCCGGCGACGGGCCACTGTCCGTTCACAGCTGTGTGAACACCCCTGGGGGTGCAAACATCCACCCCCGGATGGACGGCCGACCACCCCTCTGGGGGGAGTTGGCGGGGCCCTGTAACGGCGAAGACTGGTGTCAGTCCACAAGGGACACGGAAACCCACCCCCACCACGCTCAGAAGAAACGCAATGAACTCGACCAAGACCCGCATCGCCGCTGCCGCCGCAACAGGCGCCGCCCTCGGACTCGGAATGTTCCTGGGCCAGAGCGCCACTGCCGTCGCCGCACCCGCGCAGTCGACGTCGCCTCAGGTCGTCTCCCCGGACTCCGGGCTCTCCCCGTACAAGGTCGAGGTCAGGGACCGTATCGGTTGCGCCAACGCATGGCCCATGGTCGCATGCGACGCCCCCGACGAGGACGTGCCCCCGCAGGTCACCCTCGTCGAGCCGGGCACCACCCTGGTCGAGCCCGGTGGCACGTCCCTCTTCGGACCCGCATCCGCGACCATCCATCAGGTCAACTACCCCCTCGAGCCCGACGACGGCGTGATCTCCCACCCGCTCGATCCCGACATGCCCTGGATGTGATGTGACGACGACCTGGAGTACCACCTGGAGTAGACGACTCTGGATTCATGGATCTGCAGATTCTCGGCCGCCGGAGCCAATGGCACCGGCGGCCGAGGTGTGTGCGACGACGCGTACCGTGCGCAGCCGGAGTATTTAGAAAGACGAATCATCACTGACATCCGTCCCCGCGAGGAGGACGATGAAACAGACCGGTCTCGCTCTGATCGTGGAACGAGTCGCGTTGTCGCGGTCTTTTCGAAACGATTCACCCTCTCCGCAGTTCCCGATCGAACGTGAGGCGGCCGAGATGACGGCAGAAGAAGTGTTGGGCTCGCAGACCGCCGATCAAGAATGTCAGGACTGCGGTTACGAACCGGAGCTGAAGCGCACTCTGGGCTCCTTTCAGGTGTTCGCGGTCTCGTTCGCGTTCATCTCGGTGGCGGTCGGGATCTTCGGCACATACGACGACGTCCTTCGCGACGCCGGGCCGGTGGGGATCTGGCTCTGGATCGTCGTGGCGTTGGGGCAGACCCTGGTGGCGCTGGTGATCGCCCAATTCGCGGCCCGCATCCCACTCAGCGGCTCTTCCTACCAATGGGCGTCACGGCTCGCCAACCCCAAGGTCGGCTGGTTGTTCGGATGGCTGACCTTCTGTTACCTGGCGCTCGGCGTGGTGACGGTCGACAATGCGATGGCAAGCTCCGCCCTCATGCCGCTGTTCGGCATGCAGCCCGACGAGGGCACGGCGCGCATGATCACTCTCGCCGTGGTGCTTGTCCAAGCTGTGCTTGTCGTGTTCTCGACGCGCCTCGTCGGCTTGATCACGTCGGGCGCGGTCGGGCTCGAACTGGTGATCGTCGTGGTGCTGGCGGTCGGGCTCTTCGTCGCCGTGGCGATCACGGGCGAAGGCTCCGTCGGCAATCTCACCTCCCGTGGTGTCACCGAGGGCGCCCCCAACTATTTCGCCGTCGGCGGCGGATTGATGGCTGCGACGATCATGGGGCTTGCCACCCTCGTCGGCTTCGACTCCGCGGCGAACATGGCTGAGGAGGCCAAAGATCCGTTTCGCAGCGTCCCGCGCGCGATCGTGGGGTCGGTCGTGGCCGCGGCGGTGCTGGGGCTGGTGTTTCTGATCGCGCTCACGATCGCGATCAAAGATGTTCCCAGGATCAGTGACAGTGACACGCCGGTGGCGGCGATCCTGCGCGATCAGCTGGGTCCGGTGATGGAGCGGACACTGCTGGTCGCGATCGTGTTCGCCTTCTTCGGCGCGGGAATGGTGACCTTGGCGACCTGCTCGCGGATGGTATTCGCGATGTCGCGCGACGCGCGTTTCCCCGCTCACCGGCTGATGCGCCGGGTCAATCCGCGCACGCAGACACCCATTCCGGCGACCATCTTGATCGTCGTCGTGGGGGTCGTCCTGATGGCCGCGCTGCCTGGCGGCGCACTGCTGGAGTTGCTCACGGTGGGAACGGTTATCTCGGCAGTCCTCTACGGCGGGATAATCGTCCTGTATCTCGCGGTCCGCAAACGATTGGATCGTAGGGCGGGCGCGTTCGATCTCGGGCGCTTCGAACTGCCGATCGCAATCTGTGCACTGGTGTGGTCGGCCTTCGTGGTGTTCGTGATCGTGTCGCCTTCGAGTGCGTTGACCTCGATACTGATTGCGATCGGGTTGCTCCTCGCGGGCGGGGTGTATTTCGCATATCTGTTGATATTCAAACGCGAGGTACTGGACACCGAACCCGGAGACGCCGATGTCTTCGCGCACTGACCGAGATATGACGCCTCTGACCGCCGCCACCGTGCTCACCGGTGACGTGGTGCGTCCGGGCGATTCCGGGTACGAGCAGGCGCGGGTCGGCTGGAACCGCCTGTATTCCCGCTACCCCGAGGCCATCGTGTTCTGCTGCGACACGCAGGACGTCGTCAACGCGGTCTGCTGGGCCCGAGAAGAAGGCATCGCCCTCCGCGCCCGCAGCGGACGCCACAGCCTCGAGGGGTGGTCATCACTCGATGGCGGCGTCGTGATCGACGTCAGCCGGATGAAGAACATCGAGATCGACGAATCGGCGGGTACGGCGACGGTGGGAACGGGTCTGACGCAGATGGAGACGGTCGCGGCGCTCGGACGACACGGCTTCGCCGTTCCGACCGGCTCGGAGGGCGGCGTCGGACTCGGCGGTGTGATTCTCGGGGGTGGCTTCGGACTATTGACCCGCAGCATGGGCATGGCCTGCGACAACCTGCTCGCCGCGGAGGTCGTGATTGCCGACGGCGCGCGCTCGGCGAAGGTCGTGGAGGCCAGCGAGCACAGCAACTCCGACCTGCTGTGGGCGTGCCGCGGTGGGGGCGGCGGCAACTTCGGAATCGCGACGTCCTACACGTTGAAGCTGCACGAGCTGTCTGACGTCACATTCCTGGTCGCGAAGTGGACCGGTCACGGCGACCTGGGTGACCTACTTCGAGCATGGCAGCGCGAGGCGCCGGTCGCCGACGAACGGCTGACGAGCGCACTAGAGACAGATTCCACCGCGGTCGAGCTTTCTGCACTGCTGCACAGCGGTTCGCGGCAAGAACTCGAGGACCAACTGCGCTCGCTGTTGACGATCGGCAGTCCCGAGGTGACGGTAACGGAGGGCGCCTGGCCGACCGTGTACGGCGACGTGGACAGGGGTCCGAACGACGTCGCCCTCTGGAAGTTCTACTCCCAGTTCGTCACCCACCCGTTCCCCGATGAGGCGATCGACCTGATCGTCCGCTTCATGGACAACACACCCAGCCCGCCGAGCAACTTCTTCTGCTCGAGCTTCGGCGGGGCCGTGCGGCACGCGCCGCCAGGGGGATCCGCGTTCCCGCACCGCGACGCGCTGTTCTACTGCGAGCCGGGCGCGGCGTGGAACGACCCCGCCCTGAACTCGGTGGCGCTGGGCTGGGCCGCCGACTTCTGGCGCGCGCTGCGCCCCTACGGCGACGGCGCCTACGTCAACGTGCCCAACGCGTCCGCGTCGGACTGGGAGCGCGAGTACTACGGCTCCCACCGCGAGCGGTTACGCGAGGTCAAGGCCGCCTACGACCCGGAGAACGTGTTCACCTTCGAGCAGAGCGTGCCCCCGTCGCCTGCCGACCCGTCGCGAGCCCTACGCTGTGGCGATGGCGGTCAACCGAAGTCGCAAGGCCTGGGGAGCCCGTAAACGCAAGCGTCGGATGGACAGTATCGAGCACGACCTCACCGACGAGTAATCGGCTCCTGACTCGCGTTGCGGTTCCCCGCGTCACCACCGGCAACGACCGCAGCTGCTATTTGGTGCCGAAGATGCGGTCGCCCGCGTCGCCGATGCCGGGCAGGATGTAGCCGTGCTCGTCGAGTTGGCGGTCGACGGCCGCGGTGTAGATCGGCACATCGGGATGCGCCTTGTCCAGCGCGGCAACACCTTCCGGACAGGTCAGCAGGCACACGAACTTGATGGATTTGGGACCGCACTCCTTCAGCCGCTCCACCGCCGCCACCGCGGAATTGCCGGTGGCCAGCAGCGGATCGACCACTACCACGTCGCGCTCGTGCAGGTCGCCGGGCATCTTGAAGTAGTACTCGACCGCCACGAGGGTCTTCGGATCGCGGTACAGACCGATATGCCCCACGCGCGCACCCGGCACGATCGTCAGCATGCCGTCCAGGATGCCGGTACCCGCGCGCAGAATGGAAACGAAGACCAGCTTCTTCCCGTCGATGACCCTGCCGGTCGTGACCTCGAGCGGCGTCTCGATCTCAACCTCCTGCATCGGGATGTCGCGCAGCACCTCATACGTCATCAGCGCGGAGATCTCGTTCGCCAGGCGCCGAAAGCTGTTGGTGGAGGCATCCTTACGGCGCATCATCGTGAGCTTGTGCTGCACCAGAGGGTGGTCGATCAGGTGTACTGTCCCCATGTGTTCGTCCTCGTTTCGTTCTAGAAGACCGTGCCGTCGCTGACGACGGAGAGCGGAGGCAGCCCGCCTCGCGTGCGCTGTGCCAGCGCGCGGCCCGCCGCCCAGGTGCCGCCCTCGAGGACGCAGGCCAGCGGCATCTCCCGGGCATCCAGACCCAGGCGTGCGCGCACCAGCGGGGCCAGTTCGTCCAGCAGCGCGACCGTCAATGCGCGCCACTCGACGACCAGTTCGTCGCCCGCCGCCCAGCTCCGCGCAGCCCAGTCAGGGTCGCGCAGGCGCAGCGCGCCGGTGTCCAGCAGCAGGCCGCCGTTGCGGTATTCGGGCAGGCCCGTCAACGCGTCCAGCCCCACGACCTGCACACCGGCCCACTGGAAAGGCTCGAGCAACGAATAGGTCAGCCACTGCGACAGTTTGTGGAACGGCACCCAGCCCCGGGTCAGACCCGGACCGTCCACTGCCTCGTGAGGCCAGCAGTCGCCCAACGGTTCGGTGCCGATGGCGTTGCCCGCAGGCCAGATGCCCGACAGCGACCTCAGCAGCTGCGACAGGATGTCGTGGGCCGCCACCGTCGACGCGGCCGGCCCCTGCGACGCAACCAGTAGGTCGAACAGGCCACCCGGCCGGCCGTGCGGACCGAACACGTCGGGTTGCGCGGCGAGTGCCTCGCCCAGTCGGCGCAGCAACAGCACGCGACCGTCGAGTCCCACCAACGGATTCGACGGACCCACCTGGAACGCCTCGGCCAGCCGGTCCGCGTCCAAGGCACGCAGTCCGGCCGCATCGACCTGCAGCGGCCGCGTCACGTCGCTCGAGAACAGCCCGCCCAGAAAGGCGTGCCAACTCGCGACGCCCAGACCCTCGGAACGGGCGAAGTGCTGCCCGCTGGCCACCTCGCGGTATCGCCAGTCGGGACCGGCGCCGGCATCGAGCAGCACGCTGACAACAGCGAGGTCGATCATGGCGCGGGCGCGGCCCGACGCGTCCAGCGCGGCCAGCCGTGCGTCCAGCCCGGCCTTTCGCTCCACTCCGCCGACCTCGAAATGGCGCCACCGGCTGTGGTACGGAATCTTCAGGTCCGGATAGCGGGCACGCGTGACGTCCACGACCTCGCCCGCGGCCGTCTGCAGCGCGTCGTCGTCCACGCCGAACCAGCGTGAACCGTCCTCGCGCGCGCGACACAGCAGCAGTTGCGCGCGTTCCCGCACGGCGGACGTGGTGCGCAGGGCCGCGGCCGCACCCTCGGCCCGCCCGACGTCCAGTGCGGGACCGACGCCGGTCACGCTCATTCGTCCAACTCCCGCCCCTTGACCTTCGCCAATTCTTCGGCGTCCGGCACCGCGCCCGGGGTGAAGTAGCCGGCCGCCATCTTCGCGTCGATCTCCACGCGCGCGTCGGCCGGAATCAGGTCGGCGGGGAGGTCCACCCGCTCCCCGACCTCGATGCCCGATCCGGTGATGGCGTCGTACTTCATGTTGCTCATGGAGACCAGGCGGTGGATCTTTCGGACGCCGAGCCAGTGCAGCACGTCGGGCATCATTTCCTGGAAGCGCATGTCCTGCACGCCTGCCACGCATTCGGTGCGGGCGAAGTACTGGTCGGCGGTGTCGCCGCCCACCTGGCGCTTACGGGCGTTGTAGACCAGGAATTTGGTCACCTCGCCCAGCGCGCGACCTTCTTTGCGCGAGTAAGCCACCAGGCCGACACCGCCACGCTGCGCACCCTGGATGCATTCCTCGATCGCGTGTGTGAGGTACGGACGGCACGTACAGATGTCGGAGCCGAACACGTCCGAGCCGTTGCACTCGTCGTGCACCCGCGCGGTCAGCTCCACCTCGGGGTCGGCCAGGTCTCGCGCGTCACCGAAGATGTACACGGTCTGCCCGCCAATCGGGGGCAGGAACACCTCGAGATCCGAACGCGTCACGAGCTCCGGGTACATGCCGCCGGTCTCCTCGAACAGCACGCGGCGCAGATCCGTCTCGCTGCAGTGGAAGCGCTCCGCCACACCCGGCAGATGCCAGACGGGTTCGATCGCCGCCTTGGTGACCAGCGCAGCACCGCTGGGCAGCAGGAAACGGCCGTCCGGGTGCAGGCGACCCTTCTGGATGGCCTCCATGATCTCCGGCAGGATCACGTGCGCCTTCGTCACGGCGATGCTGGGCCGGATGTCGTGCCCCGCCGCCAACTCGGCCGCGAAGACCTCGGCGACCGTGGCACCCCACGGGTCCAGGCTCACGATCTTGCCGGGCTCGCTCCACTGCGGATACGGGCCGATGGCGTTGGTGGGCGCGGTGTTGGTGAGGTCGGCCTTGTGGTGGCGCGACAGTGCACCCGACGCGACCGCCAGAGCCCGGTAGATGCTGTACGAACCGCTGTGCGTCCCGATCACGTTGCGGTGGGCGCGATTGGTGGTGGTGCCGACCACCGGACCGCGCTCGGACGCCGTGGGTGCGCCCCAGTGGACCGGAATAGCCCCGACGCCACCGCTGTGGGACGTCAATCGGATGTGGCCGGCGGGGTTTTCGGGCGTCGCGGCAACGGGTTCAGCGGACATGACATTCCTCCGTCAAGGAAGGCCCGGCGGCACGGCATGCCTCCGGAACGTATCTCCGGCGCCGGATGCTGCCTGCCACCGGAAACCGAAGCATAACCACTCTTCAGCCACAATGTCGTGCGGCGAATGCGCCGAGCGTTCAGACCGCGCACATGCCTCCGATAGTGTCGCCGTGGTGACGAAGAATCGAGCGCGCGCCGTGAACCTGCGGACCCAGGACGAGGCGGACGACGTCTTCGCGCGTGGAGGCGCGTTGCAGGCAACCGTGCCGTCGCGTGCACACGATCACGCCGCGGCCGGCGCCGGACGGCCGGATGTGCTCGACTTCGTCGAGGCCGACAACGAGGGCAGGCTGGCGAATCTCGTCCCGCTGCGGATCGGGCGGATGATCGCCTCGCCGTTCGCCTTCTTCCGCGGCGCCGCCGGTCTGATGGCGGCCGACCTCGCCGCCTCTCCGGTCACCGGATTGACGGCGCAGCTGTGCGGTGACGCGCATGCGGCGAACTTCGGCCTGTACGGGACACCGGACGGTCACATTGTCATGGACATCAACGACTTCGACGAGACGCTCCCCGGTCCGTGGGAATGGGATCTCAAGCGTCTCGCCGCCAGCCTGGTACTCGCCGGACGCGAAGGCGGTGTGACCGAGAGCGGGTGCGCCGAGGCCGCCGAAGACGCCGTCAAGTCGTATCGGCGCACCATCCGCGATCTCGCCGAACTTCCGTTCCTCCAGTCCTGGAATGCGCTGCCGGACAAGTCGGTGCTTGCGCGGGCGAAGGCCGACGCTCTGCTCGACGACTTCGACAAGGCCGCGCAGAAAGCGCGACGCAACACCAGCGAGAAGGTGGCGGCGAAATGGACCGCCCACATAGAGAACCACGAGACCGGGATCCGCAGGCGACGGTTCATCGACGATCCGCCGATCCTCACCCACGTGGATCGCACGACCGCCGATGCGGTGACCGACGGGCTGGAACGCTATGTCGAGTCGCTTCGGGAGTCGCGACGGAACCTGATCACCCGATTCGCCGTGTCCGACGTCGCCTTCCGGATCGTCGGAACCGGCAGCGTGGGTCTGCGCAGCTATATCGCCCTGCTGCACGGCAATCGGGACGAGGTGCTCGTACTCCAACTGAAACAGGCCCGGCCGTCCGCACTGGCGGCGTACCTGCCGGTCGACGAACCGAAGCACGAGGGTAAGCGGATTGTGCACGGCGCCCGGCTGGTGCAGGCGGAATCGGACATCCTCCTGGGCTGGACGACCATCGGCGGTCTCCCCTACATCGTGCGGCAGTTCCGAAATCTGAAAGGCGACATCGATCCAACCGGTCTCGAGCAGGATCATCTCGATGACTACGGCCGCCTGGCCGGCGCCCTGCTCGCGCGTGCACACACCCGCTCCCTCGATCCGCGGGCGCTCGCCGGATACTTCGCCGGCGACACGGAACTGGACGAGGCGATCGGGCGGTATGCCGTCCGCTACGCCGATCAGACCGAAGCCGACCACGCGGTGCTGGTGGCCGCGGTGAAATCGGGGCGGATCGCCGCCGAACCGGTTTGATCCGGCACGACCAGCTCGATCGTCGGGGCCGAGACAGATCGCCACTCCCCCGAGATACGACGCGCGGTTGCGCCTCGTATCCACCCGAGCCGGCACGCCTCGGATTCGTGAGTGTGAGTGGCGACCTGTTTCGTCGCAATCAGAAACCTACCTCGCCCCTCCGACACGAATCTCCCGGCCGGACTCTGCAGCGGCGGACCTCCGTCGCCGCCAGCTGACCCACCGGAGGGACAAGGCAAGCACTCGCGGCACGACGAAATAGACCGCGGTGGGAACGACGACACCGGTCAACGACAAGGCTCGAAGCCAGGTCGGCCAGGCGGCAGTGATCGGGCCCGACAGCGTCATGACGGTCATGCCCAGTGTGACGAGCGGGAAGATCGAGACCCAGGTGACGGCGACCCGCAGGTGGATGGACGGCACCGGAGCGACGTCCCGGACAGGGCGGCCCGCACGCGTGCGGCGCGGCTTCGTCGCCGCCGGGGCGAGTTGCTCGACCACTGCGGATGCGAGAGCGAGAGATTCCATCTCTGAGGCAGCCTTCCGAAACTCCAACTATTCAGTTGCACTTGGAGCGTAAAGCGTGGCGAAGCAACTTGCAACCAAACAGTTGGAGTTTGTCGTAGGATTCACCGGTGGCGTGGGATACCGAACGAACCAAGAGACTCCTGCTCGAGGCCGGCGCCGAGGAGTTCAGTGCGTTCGGACTGGCCGGCGGTCGAGTCGACCGGATCGCCGCGAAAGCAGGCGTGAACAAAGAGCGCATCTACCAGTACTTCGGCAAGAAAGAGGCGTTCTTCAGCGCCGTCGTCGAGAGTGAACTGACGGCGTCACTCGCCGCCGTCGAACTGTCCGGAGACGGAGTGTCCGCCGTCGCCGACTACGCCGGCCGTCGATTCGACTACCAGCGCACGCACCCGGCCTTCACCCGCCTGCTGTTCTGGGAAGGCCTCGAACTCGAGGAACCGGTCGCCGAGGAAACCCGTCGGAAGCACGCGCAGGCGCTGGTTGCGGGAGCACGGAAAGCCACCGACCTTTCCGAGGCCGACGCCCAGGAACTCCTCATCACGGTGATCACACTGGTCGACGGTTGGGTCACGCTCCAGACCGCGGACCGGCTGTTCTCGCAGCCTCGTTCTCGTGGCGACGACCGGGATTCACGAAGACGCGAATTCATCGTGATGACCGTCGAAGCCGCCACCCGCGCCGCGATCGCCCGGACCGATCGGACCTGACCCATTGCGGTGCACCGAAGCAGATCGAGCTGGCAAGGTCTAGTCATGGCATTCGGGTGGCGGTCGGTCGCTGCGGAGTGGCCGCTGGTGATACCACCCGTCGCGGTTGCGGTGCTGGGTCTGACGTGGGGCCGCCACATCGGCACAGTCCTGGCGCTCGCCGTCGCGGCGGTCCTGGTCGGTGCGGTGCTCGCGGCGGTTCATCACGCCGAGGTGGTTGCGCACAAGGTCGGTGAGCCGTTCGGATCGCTGATTCTCGCGGTCGCGGTCACCGTCATCGAGGTCGGACTGATCGTGACGTTGATGATCTCGGGTGGTCCGGCGACGGCGTCGCTGGCCCGCGACACCGTGTTCGCGGCGGTGATGATCACCGTCAACGGCATCGCCGGGTTGTCGCTGCTCGTCGGCTCGCGAAGGTACGGAGTCGCGCTGTTCAATGCGGAGGGTACCGGCGCAGCACTGGCGACGGTGGCATCACTCGCGACGTTGAGTCTGGTGCTCCCGACCTTCACGACGAGCCGGCCGGGTCCCGAATTCTCCTCGGCCCAATTGGTATTCGCGGCGGTGGCCTCGCTGGTGCTGTACGGGATGTTCGTCCTCACTCAGACCGGCCCGCACCGGCACTTCTTCCTGCCGGTCATCGCCGACGAACCGGAAACCGGCGACCGGAACTCTGCGCCCCCGACCGGCAGGATGGCCGGGATGAGCCTCGCCCTGCTGGTCGTGGCGCTGTGCGCAGTCGTGGGGTTGGCGAAAGTGGAATCACCCGCGATCGAGGATGCGGTCGAGGATGCCGGATTGCCACAATCCATCGTCGGTGTGGTCATCGCGCTGCTCGTGCTTCTGCCGGAAACCCTCGCCGCGGTGCGGGCGGCGCAGCGAAACCGGATCCAGATCAGCTTGAACCTGGCCTTCGGATCCGCGATGGCCAGCATCGGCTTGACCATCCCCGCCATCGCCGTCGCGTCCATCTGGCTGGACGGGCCGCTTCTCCTCGGCCTCGGTCCGACCCAGGTCGTGCTGCTCGCGATCACCGTGGTGGTGGGCATGCTGACGGTGGTACCCGGCCGCGCCACCCGACTCCAGGGCGGCGTCCACCTGGTGCTGTTGGCCGCGTACGTGTTTCTCTCGGTCAACCCTTGAGCGCGGTCCGCTACCTCGCCGCCCGTGGAGACGTCACCAGCGCGCCCGCCGGATTCGCGTTCGGGTAAGTTTCCGCGCATGAGAACCGCATCGTGGGTCAGCGCGGCGACTGCGGTGTTGCTCGGCGCCACCGCTGCCGCAGCGTGGAGGAAAGCGAGTCTTGCCGATCAGGCCAGGCGCGAAGCGGAGGTCGCACTGGATGCGGCGCTCGAGCAACTCGAAGCGATGACCCGCATCGCCGAAGCCGCGCAGCAAGCGCTCCCACGGCCGCTGGAAGTCGAGTTCGACGTCCAGCGCATCCGTGGACCCGTCGACCGATTCCGCCTCCGCAACGTCGGAACGGGAATCGCCACCAACGTGCGATTCGTCGTCGATCCCGCCGAGGAGCAGAATCGGCGGGTCCCGACGCCGCAGTGGCTGGACGAAGTCGCGGTGACGCTGCTGCCGAAGGAGTGGGCCGATTTCTCCGCGAGCGCGCTGTCTCCCGTCGCCGGCTCGTGGCGAATCGTGTTTCCGGCCTTTGTCACCGTGATCCACGATGAGGCCGGGACTCCGCGACGAGTGGACCTGCCGACGGCCGTCGCCACCGAGGACGGCGTGATCGGCTGACTGCCCGACACCGGCACCCGGCGAGGCGCGATCGAACGTTCACTGCCCCAGCCGGTCCTCGACCAGGTCGAACCAGTCGAGCACTGCGCGCTCGTACACGATCCCGAAGTCGAGTGTCGCCAGCGCAAATCGGTTGGATCCGTGCACGGCGGCGTCACGCTCGTACTCGGCGAGCTGACTCTCGTGGGCCGCGCGGTGCGTGTCCAGCATCGCGGCCAATCGCTCGGGCGGAAGGTGCGCGCCGAACGCGACGGTGAGAAGCAACGGATAGCGAATGTTCTCCTGGCCGGGTTCGCGCTCGATCCATTCCGCGAACGCCCGGCGACCCTCGTCGGTGAGCGTGTAGGGCTTGCGTTCGCGGGCACCGCGCTCCCCTGCCTCGATCAAACCGGCACGCTCCATCGCAGCGAGCTCCCGGTACACCTGGCTGGTCGTGATCGACCAGAACTTGCCGATGCGTTCCTGCGCGGTCACCACCAGATCCCATCCGGTCTTGGAACCCTCGTGCAGGAAGCCGAGGAGCGACGCCGCGGTGGCGTTGAGGGGGCGTTCGTCCATCTCGCGGTCCTTCGCTCGATCGAGGGTTGACATTCCACTGTGTCATATCGATCATGGTGGTAGCGACATTCCACAGTGGAACGTCAACGCCGAGGAGGGTCCGATGCAGTACGCGGACAACATCCGGATATCCGATTCCGAACGCGACGAGGTCGTCGGTGAACTCGGGCGGCACCTCACCGCCGGGCGGCTGACCATCGAGGAGTTCGACCAGCGGGTGGCAGAGGTCTATCGATCGGCCACCCGGCTACAGGCGCATCAGGTGTTGCGTGACCTACCGTCCGCAGCCCCAGCAGTTGCCGCTGCCCCGGTCGCGACACAACCCAACCGACCCGCGCGTCGCCGCATCCCGGGTCACCAGCAGATCGAGTGGCTGGCCTGGGCCGTCGCGGGCGGAATCAATATCGTGATCTGGGGCATCATCGCGCTCGCTACCGGGGTGATGATCTACTTCTGGCCGGTGTGGGTGATTGGCCCGTGGGGGTTGGTGCTTCTGGGCCGGACCCTGCTCGGCCGCGAGAGCGGGTGCACCAGATTCACCGACGCTCTGCGCGACGACCGGATGAGAGCCGCCGCGAGTCGGTGAGCCGCTGCCGGCACCCGTCCCGCTCATCCGAATTGCGTCACCCGGTGAAACGCGTGGTCCAGAGTCGGATCGTCTCGTCGGCGGCACCGCGCTTCCTCAGCCACCCGTGAACGCCGCCCGGGTGCGCATCCCAGCGGGCGAGGACACCCTCGATCGCCTCGGGGACGGCACCGCGCAGATCGCGGTCGTGGGGATGCGCCTGACCGAGTTCAGGGGCGAAACGGGTAATGCGCGCCAGGACGGCAGCCATGTGTTCGTTGGTCGATTCGTAGTCGGCAACGATGCGCTCGGGCTCGACTCCGGCGGTGCGCAACAGCAGGGCAACCGCGACCCCGGTGCGGTCCTTGCCGGCCGCGCAGTGCAGTAGCACCGGGCCGGGCGCGGTGGCCGCCACCTGCAGAACGTCGACAAGTCGCTCCGCCGCATTCACGAGGATGCCCTGGTAGATGTCGGCGAGCCTCGCCCCCTGATTCGGCGCGGCGACCTCGGCGTCTGACAACAGGGAGATCTGGTGCACCACCGTCTCGGCCGACCGCAGCGGGTGCTCCCGGGTCGCGAACTCGCGGGGGCTGCGGAGGTCGACGACGGTGCGGACGGGCCATTCGTCGACCACGGTGGGGCGGGCGTCGCCCGGCGCTGGCAGTGCGCTGCGATACAGCACTCCGGTCCGCGTCCGACCGCCCCCGGCAAGCGGAAGTCCGCCGAGGTCACGCAGGTTGGGAAGTATGTCGAGGTCGGTCACGGTCATACGAGCTTCTTTCCGAATAGGCATATTCATCTATACAACTAGCCTATCCCACCTTCCCGGACAATCGGCAGCTGAATGCACCTGGCCTGGAAAGACGGGCATCACTCCCGAGCCTTGCCATCGATGGGTCCTCTAGACTTATGGAATGCCGAGCAAAACGCCGACCGGTCGGGTGCCGCTCTACCGGCAGGTGCAGGACGTCTTGTTGCAGCGACTCGACGGTGGCACGTTGCAGCCGGGAGACCGGTTGCCGCCCGAGACCGACCTGGCGGCCGAACTCCGCGTCAACCGGCTCACGGTGCGGCAGGCGATCGGCGAACTGACCCGGGCCGGGCGGCTTGTCGCCAAGCAGGGGTCCGGCACGTTCGTCGCCCCGCCGCCCCGGCACTTCCCCATCGAACTCGCCGCCCGTTTCATCAACGATGCCGACGGCCTCAGCGAGGCGTTCAGGTCCGTGGGCCGCACACTGACCGAGTCGCTCGTCTCGAGCGAGATCGTCCTCGGCGGTAATGCACCGCAGGCGGAGGAGTATCTGCCGGGATGCCGGTTGCGCCGCGTCGACACGGTGCTCGCGGTGGACGGTGAGCCGTGGTTCGCGAATTCGGTCTGGATGGACGACCGCCGCTTCGCGGACATCGACCGGCACCTGCGAGACGGCTCCCCGCTGTACACCGTGTGGCGCGACGTCTACGGCGTCCGACTGAAGGCGGCATGGCGTTCATTCGCCGCGGGCGCAGCGTCTCCGCAGGTAGCAGCACTGCTCGGGGTACCGCCGGGTGCGGCGGTCCTTCTTCGCGACGGCCTGAATCTCGACGAGGACGACGCCCCCACCGTGTACATCCACCGCGCGTGTCGCAGCGACCGGGTGAGGTTCGTCGCGAACTACGCCGCGCAAGACTGACCGGGTATATCCGGAGGGCGGGCCCTCGACGCTGTGACCAGGCCAAACACTCCCGGGCGCCAACCGGGCAGGGGCTGCGCGGACCAGAAATAGGTATACCCCCCGGTGATTCGGCCGATGTGTCCCACACCCCGCATGGGCGACGATGTGAGCTGTCTCACCCATAAGCACGGAGTCGCCCGATGGTCCGACGCCGCCACTGACGGAGGATGCCCGCACCGATGAACGCACAACCGATGACCTGCGGTGACTACGTCACGGCCACCTTCGCCCGCGACTTCGTCGCCGACGGGTTCGACCACGACACTGTCGAGCGCATCCACCGCGGGCTGTTCGACGAGTGGACACACGCCCTCGCCCAATCGGGCCTGTTCAGCAACAGAACAGTCGCGGACGCCCTGGACTCCTGGCAGGACGACCCGCACTCCCTCCTCAGCGCCCTGCTCGCCAACGCAGACGAAATAACCCTCAAGCGCTACGACCTCGTCTGGGAAGCCCTGGAACAAAGCGCCCACGCCGGGTCGGCCGACGCCGTCGTCGAATACGCATGACCCGCGCGCCGGCGGCAATGTCACCGCGAAGTCCACCCCGGCCCGACCCGACCCCACCGCTGCACTGATCACACCACCCACACCGACGAACGAGACCATGACCACCAACACATATCCCACCATCGAAACCATCCGCATCGGGCAGCACGGTCACGAATGCCGCTACTGCGGGCACGCCGTCGCGAAGGACGGCCCGGGCTACCGGCACACCACGACCGGGCAGTACCGCTGCGATCCCACCAGTCGAGCGCTGCAGGAAGCGCGACTGTCGGACAGCCTGGTTCGGAGCTGAGCACGATGAACGTGCACGCGATGCAGTTGCTCCCGCCGCGCGACGGCCTCGCCGACTACCGCGACACGGTCGATGCGCTCCGCGCCCTCGAAACCCAGGGACCCCTGCGGGCCGACCCCCGCACGGCACTGCTGTTCGACAGCCTCACCGACGACCTCATCGAGGCCGCTCAAACGAACGGCTTGGGCGACACGATTTCACAGCGCGACATCGTCGCCATGATCGATTCCGCGATCTCCCGCCCCCGCCCGTCACTCTGAATCGGCTGAGCCAGCCGCGCGCTGCCGGGCACCCCCATTCGATTCACGGGGCCCGGGTTGGGCGGTGACGATCAACTCGATGCCGCTCCCCCGCCTGACGGTGTAGTAGATCGGGCAGGAGGCTGCGAACTTCGCAGCCAATGCGTCCGCCGTCGACTGCTCGACGCCGCGAATATCGATGCGCACTTCCGTGAAATCGTATCGAGTCGGGTCGGCGGAACCCCGTCGATGGGACGCGTGCACCTCGATGTGGGTGACGGGGATGTCCGTGCGCCGCCACCCGGTCCCTGATCTCCGTGTAGAAGTCCCGGGCGGACTCGAGTGACGCGTGGCTGCAGAAGATCACATCGGACCAGCGTTCCGCGAGCAACGACTGTTCGGTATCGAGGACGAGAGCGTCGTCCTCCCAGCAATCCCAGAGCCTGCCCGCGACCTCGAGGAACTCGTCCGCGCGCTCGCAGCGCTGATCACGGGGAAACTGCTCGTCCCGGTTGACGTTTCGCGCCTCCGGCTCCTGGAACGAAGTCACCGCGTTCCAGGCGGCGCGTCCCTCCGTCAGATGGTCCAGCGTGGCGAAGGACCGCGCGACCGTGAACGGCTGCCTACTTCATCGGCGACAGCGCACGTCGGACCCAATGCCGCGACGCCCAAGGCACTGGCTGCAATCGACGCCGCTCGGGCCAGCTAGCATGGCCCCGTGGCCAATCCGTTCGACACGGTCGTCATCGACGAGCACGTCACCGAGATGATGCTCCCGGCTACGAAATGCGGCCATCGCAGCACCGCCACATGACGGCTCAGCCCGCGATCGTCGGACTCATGAAGCCGTCGTCTTGGCCGGCCGGTTGCTGCCGAAGAGTTTTCGTGCCTGGTATCGCACCAGCCCGAATCCCACGTCGATGACGTAGAAACGGGCGGTCACGAGGAATTCCTGAAACTTGTTGCGGTCGACCGCATAGTTCAGGGATCGGACGAGTTCGGTATCGGTTTCGCCGAGTTCCGCCAGCCGCTCGAGGTTTTCGCGAGCGAACAGCTCACCGCCCTCCCCGGCAGCGTTCAAGTACATGCGGCGGACCGCCCTCGACGGGATCTCCCGGGGCAGGCTCGTGCACTGTCCGGATGCACCCACGATGTGGAGTCCGATCATCGTCCGCAGGCACTTCTCGCATCTGCCGCAGTTGTATTTGCTCGCCAGATTCCACCAGCACACCCGTAGGTGATTCATGGCGACCGCGGACTCCTTGATGCGGGCCAGTTTGGCAACACGGTCCGCTTCGATGCCGTCGTGCACGATCTCGACATCACTGCTCGACCACAGGGGGTCGAGGTCGGGATGCGTCCCGAGCGGGGCGAGCCGCGATTCGTCGTCGGACGCCGGAATGTAGACCTTACGCAGGTGAGGGGACAACAGTAGCGAAACGTGGGCGAGGAAGGCGCCGTGTGCCTGGCTCTGCCAGTGCGGTCCGTGCTTGGAGTGGAGCAGGCGAACGTTGGATCGGACCTCGATCAGTTCCTTTCCGAGTTCGGTCGCCATCGTCCGGGCCCGATCGACCGCCTCCTCCCACAGCACGTGGTTGTCGAGACTGATGTCCAATCCGTGGATGATGATCAAGTGCGTGATCTCATCGAGATGCTTCAGTGCGGTGTAGAAGGAGTCCACGCCACCGGAGAAGAAGCACCCGACCCCTCTACGGTCCTGCGCCGGCGGGCTGGGTGCCGCGGTCTCGGCCTGCGTGGAGGTGCGCTGAAGCATCTCCGGGAACCAGCCGAGCAGCACGTCTTGGGCGGCCAGGCTGCCCTCCAACGCGGTATTGTCGACGGCCGGGGTGATTGCGAGTTGCAACCCTTTTCGCATCGCTGTCACACGAAGCGTGGGCAGCCACGGGGTACCGGTGACATCGACAGCCACGTCGGACTCGGTCCACACAGTGAACGATTCGCCGTCGATCACCAGCTCCGCAGTCGAGCGGTACGTGTCGTCAACCGACACCGAAGCCTTCAGTTCCATTGCCGCACCTCAATATAGGTATTCATTCGAGTTCCTCGTTCAGCTCTGTGTGACTCTCGCAAGTTACCGCACCGTGTCGTGGTCGGCCGAGCAACCATTGAGTGGGACCGGGGACGAAGGAAGTCGGTGTCACTGATCACCGGGCCCCGCAGCGGCACCTACCTGCCTGACCAAGTCCCGAATCTCCTTCACGACGAGATGGGGTTCGACCAGCGGAATGTAGTGATGCCGGTTCACCGAATAGACGTGCCGTCCGGACGGGGAGAGTTCCGCGGTTCGGCGGTGCGCGGCGCCGAGGAAATCGCGATCGCGATCCTTCTCGGGTGGGATCCTGTTCGACGAGATCGTGGTGAGCGAGACGTCGGGTATATGGGGGCCACTGTCGTGAAGCGCAGTGAAACTTTCGCGGAAGGCTCGCCACTCGGCCCGCGCAGCGCGGACGGAGTTCATCGTCGATCCCTCGTCGACCGCTTCCCTCAGCGCCGCACCCTGCAAGAAGCGGTAGTAGGACTTCCCCAGCAGCGGGCGAAGAAGTTTCAACCGCGCCAGAATCACCTGCGAACCGTACAGCACCGAAGCACCTCGCATGGCTGCCATCATCCGCTCGGGTTTGCAGATCTCCGACACTTCGTCGACCAGAGCGACGGCCTTGATCGTGTCCGGTCGACGGTTCGCCGCCACGCGTACCACCGGGCCGCCGTAGCTGTGTCCCACCACGACGCAGGGGCGGTCGACAGTGGCGTCGAGGACGGCCAGGTGGTCGTCGAGTATCCGATCGAAATCGCGTCCGGTCTCGTCGGGGTCGCTGAGTCCGTGCCCCGCGCGGTCGTACACGATGGTGTGTGCAAATTCGGCAACCAGTGGTTGAACAAGCGACCAGGTCGATCGGCTCTTCCCCATCCCAGCCTCGAAGAACACCGACACCGCCCCATCTCCGGCAGTGCAGTAATGCAACCGACGATCGGCGATGAGAACAAAGCTGGACTTACTGTCAACAGGCATGGTGGAACGGCCCTTCGGTCGGGCGCTGTGCGGCAGCGACGTGTCACGCCTCGAAATACACCGCTACGCGCCTATTTTCCTGCTCGGTGGTCTCTCGGAAGTTGGCACAGTTACTGATTCGAACTGATTCACCATACAGAGCATCGACAATCGACTCGCCATCCCCATCGGCAGTGATGACAGACGGACGGGACGAGTGCGGGAATTCACGGATCTCCAATACCTCAGGTCGGTTACCGGGCGAACTCACGAACTGGAACTTTGCACTACCCCTTCGAAATTGGACTCGGACCGTCGGGTCGATGCGCTGCACCCACCTGACCACCTTCGACGCGCAACTGCGCGAGCGCGGGGTTGGTTTGCGGGTACCCGAGCAAGGTATCGAGGCCGCCACTGCCGAGGGGCGCGTCGAGGTCCCGACGTCCGCGGCGTCATCACCACTCAAAACCATTGCTGTAACTGCCAACCCGTTGACCCAGTGGTCGACACAGCCTGTACCGTACGCAGCGACCGTGCGATCCGCGCCGGAGCTCGATCAGCCTGAACACAGCTGAGCGGGGTTACTTTGCGGGTCACGTTCGGGAAGATCGTGCCAGTCCGGCACACTTCGACGGAAGACGGTGGAATCGGGATTCGGTGGTGTGATGACCGGGGACGCGCGTGCCTGGCATCATCACCGTGAAGAGAGGGATCAAGGCATGGCAGTGCAAGCATCCATCGACCTCGTCGAGGTGAACGTCATCAAATCGGTGTTCTCCATCGATGGCAAGCACTTCACCGTGCAGACATCGGCCAACGTTTCCCTGGATCGGAGCGGAACGCCATGGCTGCCCCCGGGAGTCGTGGTGGCGATGACGACCGAGCAGGACTTGACGCTCGACGCCCCCGTCGATCCTGCCGCACTGTCCGGTGCCGAACAGGCACGTGACCTACTGCACTCGTGGTACCCACAACTCCACACCCCGAGCGTCGTCGCGCCCGTCATGTCAACAAGCGATCGTGAGGGCGGCGGCGTCGGATGCTTCTTCAGTGGCGGTCTCGACGCGTTCTACTCCGTTCTGAAGAATCGAGCCGAGATCACGCATCTCATCCTGGTGCACGGATTCGACATCGATCCTCGTCGCCCGAAACCATACGAGCGAATATCGGCAGGTGCGCGCGAAGTTGCTGTCGCGATGGGAGTAGAGCTGATCGAGATTCGTACCGACCTCCAGTTTCTCCACACGAGACACGGAAACAACTGGGGTAGCACCGCACATGGCGCTGCGCTCGCACACGTGGCGCTCCTTCTCTCACCCCACCTGCGCAAGGTGATTGTGGCCGCGTCCGGGTCCTACGACACGGGCAACATGACCCCGCACGGGAGTCATCCGGATCTCGATCCGCTGTGGTCGAGCGGAAACCTCGAAATCGTTCAGGATGGTACGGAGGCCAACCGGATCGACAAGGCCGAGGCCATCAAGGACAGCGACCTGGCGATGCGCCACCTGCGCGTGTGCAATTTGAACTGGGACGGCGACTACAACTGCGGCAAGTGCGAAAAGTGCATCCGCACAATGATCAACCTGTACATCGCCGGAGGACTGAAACGGTGTGAGACGCTTCCCCATACGATCCCGATCGAGAGAATGAACCGCATGCACGTCACATCGGGGGCTTTTCCCTTCGCGAAGGAGAACCTCGACGCGATGCGCGCCCGGGGAATCCACGACGCCGAGCTGGAAGCCGCTCTGCAACGCATCCTCGACCGCACTCCCCGCGAGCAGCGAATTCTCGAGTACCGGTGGTTGCTCCTGGAAGTTGCGCCGCGTGTGCCGCGCGTCTTGATCGGCCTCCTGGTTCAGCGTCTCCGGACAATTCGCGCTGATCGATCCTCGCGCTCTGCGCAGCATTGACCGTGCGCGAAGCAGCGTGACCGCGCTATCGTGAATACCCTGTCCCGCTGGTGATCGCCGACACGATCGCCACCAACGAGGGCATCCGGTTCCTGGCCCAGAACGGCCGGGACATGCTGCGCATCGTCGACTACGAACTCGCGCGCGCTTCGGAGCGCGGCAATGGCGCTGCGGTAGATCACCCGCACCGTCGTGCAACCGGACCCACCGCACCCGTCCGCTACCATCCTTCGCAGATGGGATGCGCGGTCTGGGCGCCCGGTGAGACGAAGGATCGGCGATGACGAACGACCGCAGCGAGAGCCCGCAATCCCACCCGAAGCCGGGCGGCCCGCGGCGGCGCCTGTCCTGGCTGGTGGCCGCCGTGGTGGCGGTGGCGGCGGTCGCCGTCGGTGTGTATGCGTTGACCGCCGGACCCGACGACGCCCATGAAGCCCACGACTTCACTCCCAGCGCGGACAACCCTGACCCGTCGCTGGGAATCGAAGGGATCGTCACCGTCGACTATCCGCCCGCCGACCATGTTCAGGCACCGCAACGCGTGGCCTACGACCAGAGTCCGCCGTTCGGTGGCGCACACGATCAGTACTGGGCGACGTGCACCGGAATTGTCTATCCCGAAGCGATCCGCACCGAGAACGCCGTGCATTCCCTCGAGCACGGGGCCGTGTGGGTGACCTACGACCCGGATCGTCTGAGCGCCGACGACATCACCGCACTGGCGGCGCACGTCGAAGGCGAACCGTACACCCTGATGTCGCCGTACCCGGGTCTCGGTTCGGCGGTGTCGCTGCAGTCGTGGGGTCACCAACTCCGACTCGACGATGTCCGCGACCAGCGGATCGCCGACTTCCTCCTAGCTCTGCGACAGAACCCGAACACGTACCCGGAGCCCGGAGCGACCTGCTCGACGGTGCGCGGCGGATTCGACCCCGCCGATCCGCCGCCGTTCGATCCCTCCGCACCGGGTGCGGATGCAGTTCCGGTGAACGGCAACTAGCGCCGGAAATTCCTGCCGAGAATTTCGGCGACGGTGTCGATATCGCGATTGCTCGTTCGACTCATTGATAGAAGCACAATGAGGAGGTGAGAGCGATGTTGTCGGCACATCTGTTGTCAGGTCTGACCAGTGACGAGGTCGATCTGATCGTGGCGGATGAACTGCATCTGCTCGATGCCACCGTATGAGCGCCAGTGTCCGCCGCGGCGCGCGTACCGTCAGTCGCTTCGGGGAATGTCTGCGTCGAGCGTGGCGGCGATCCGGTCTCTGATCGAGCGGTAATCGACGTCGGTCACGAAACGGTGCACAGGCCCCCGCGTCGGAGTGACGCCCCACACACTCGACCGCCCGTCCACCCGGTGTACCCGGGGTTGGGCGTCGGTGGCGGACAGCACGACCCTCGGGTCGAGCATCACGGCGGCTGCGACGGAATCGTGTGAGGTGTAGATCGGGTGCGCTGCGCGGTAGGCGCTGGTGCAGTACCGGTGGTAGTCCTCGGTGATGTCGCGGACGAAGGTCGCGACCTTCCCCGATGCGGAGCAAGCGACCAGGTCGGCCCAGTTCAGTCGAAGTCGGCCGGTGACATTCGTTCCCACCCACGTGATCGGCCCCGGCGCCGCCGCGACGGTCGCGGCCGCGACCGGATCGTGGTTGGTGTTCGTGTCGCCTTTGCCGAGGAACGGTGGTTGCAATGCGGCCTCGGCACTTCTCCGCGAGGCGGCTCCCATTCCGCCCATGATGGTGACGGACCGGAACCGCGTCAGGATCTGTGGGTCGCGTGTGACGGCGGCGGCGATGTTGGCCAGCGGTCCCAGACACAGCAGGTCCACCGATCCGGGCCGGTCTTCCGCGGCGCGGAAAAGTTGCTCGACGGCGGAACCGGACGCCGGACCGATGCCCGGCGGTGGTCGATGGCCGCGGTCGCCGAGTCCGTCGACACCGTGTGCGGACGGAGTTGCGGGCGGAGGCCCGGGACGCGGCAGTCCGATACACACCGGAACGTCGCGAAGGCCGACGACGGACAGGACAGTGAGGGCATTCGACGCGGCCTGTGTTTCGGTGCAGTTGCCGAACACGCTTCCGACACCGACGATCTCGGCGCAGGGGTCGTGCGCAATGGTAAGCAGGGCAAGGGCATCGTCGACGCCGGCGTCGGTGTCGACGAGTACGTAGCGATCGACCACTGCCCCGTCCTGTCCCCGCGATCCGCCATCGGATCGGACTCGAATGCACTCGCGCGCAGTGTAACCGAGTCAGCAGCGCTCGCACCCCTGCCGCTTCAGTAACTGAACGTGACCGCCCCCTCGTCACCGATCCACTTCCACATCGGAACCGTGCCGGCGAGTTCGGCATTGGATACCAGCGCGTCCTTGTCGAGGTGCTTGGCCTCGAAGCAGATCGGACACACCATGCACGAGCCGCCCGCGCTCTCGAATCGTGCAGCCAGATCAGGAAGCGGCGGGCAACCCTCGCAGGCGACGCCCTGGATCGTGCCGTCGAGCGCGAGCCGTACCGCTTCCTTCGTGAGAAATATCAGCGTCTGGCGCTGTTGTTCTGCCGCGCCGACCGCGACCAGAAACGCAACCGTCACCTTCTCGGCGTCCTCGAGACCGGTGGTGAGACTGACCACTGCTTATTAGTCATGGATCCGAGTCTTCGCCGCGCGACACCGGTCAAGTCCCGGGGCGTGGTGTACGAAGTCGTCGTGTGACTCCTCGTGGGGTTATGCGGTCAGTTCCGCGGGTGGTGTCACCTCCTGGTTCGGTTCGGTAGTGGTGGTGTTGTCGCCGCGGGATCGGGCGAGTACGTCGAGTCCGAGGTAGCGGCGTCCTTCGATCCACTCGTCGTGTTGCTCGGCGAGGACCGCCCCGACGAGCCGGATCAGGGCGGTGCGATCGGGGAAGATCCCGACCACATCGGTTCTCCTGCGGATTTCCCTATTTAGGCGCTCCTGCGGATTGTTGCTCCAGATCTGCCTCCAGATCTGCTTGGGAAATGCGGTGAATGCCAACAGGTCCGACCGTGCGGCGTCGAGGTGGTCGGCGACCTTCGGCAGCTTCTCCGACAGGGCGTCGATGATTCGATCATATTGGGCATGAACAGAATCGGAGTCGGGTTGGTCGTAGACCGAGTGCAGCAACGTCTTCACCCAAGGCCACGAGGCCTTCGGGGTCTGCGCCATCAGATTCGTCGAGTAATGTGACTGTAAGATAATAAAGTGTTGTTTTGGGGCCCTACTGACTCATTCGTGGGTGATTCCTGCCGGGTAGTTGTGGTGGGTGGC